>JBGCDY010001076.1:0-4396 GCA_045105835.1 Chitinophagales bacterium | reverse complement strand
CAATTTCCCAATGCTCCAATAGGCTTGCAACATCACAATATTGAAGGTTTGGTAAGCATCTTTTTGAGCTTGTTGGATAATTTGGTAGATATTTTGATACAGATTATTCAGAGTCGGGAGCTTGGATATGTTCAAGGTATTAACATCCGTGAGTAGTTCACGAAAATGGTTGTAGATTGTGTCAATGTTATTTCTTTCAATCATACTCGTAAAATAAGGTTTTAGACTCTATTTTACAAATGTCCTTTCGCTTCAAAAGAATGGCTGACCATTTTTTGCTTCAATAAATAGGTGAATGTAAAGAAGCATTCTGATTTTTGTTGTATTTTGATTTTCATTCTTCAACAAAGCAAGCCCAATGGTCAAAAAAATCATACCCAATGCGTGTTTACAAATTTCTTATTTTAGGATGGATTGCCCTGACTTTTGGGTCTTGTGGTAGTGCCACCCAAAAACTGTATCAACTGAACAACGATATGGCTTCTTTGCAGAAAGAACTGGGCGAGGTTCGGCAACAAAATACAGCGTTTTTTAGTCGAATCACCGAGTGTGAGGAAGAGGCGGCACGTTTGCTGAATGAGAATGACCGAATGGGGTCAATTTTGGAGGAAATGCCTTATGTCTCTACGGCTTATTCAGAAGAGACCCGCCTGCTCACCTTGGCATTGGAGGAAGTGATGAGGAACTACGAGCAGGGGGAAATCAAACTGGACATTGAGGACAACAATATGAACATCATCGTTGCCAACCATCTTTTGTACCCCATTGGGGATGCGAGAATTGACAAGAAGGGAAAGGCGACTTTGACCGATATTGCAGATGCACTGTTGGATTATCCCAACCACAAAATTTTGGTGGAAGGACATACCGATAATCTCCCCATCAAAAACCGAAATTACCGAGACAATTGGGAATTGAGTGTCACCCGTGCTGCCAATGTGGTGCGCTATTTAGAAAACGAAGGCATCGACCCCAAGCGTTTGGTCGCCAAAGGATATGGTGAATTTCATCCGATTGCAACCAATGCGACGAAAGAAGGGCAACAGTTGAATAGAAGAACTGAGATTGTGATTGTTGCGCCTAAATAAAAATCGGGGAAATAGTCAAGTAAAGTTTGTTGTTATGGAGATTTTGAGGATATTTGTGGTTGAGGAAAAACTAACACATAAAAATGTCTTCCCATATTAATCCATCTTGGTACATTAATATACGAGTTGGCAGCAAGCAGAAAAAATTGAATAAAGCGTTAAATATCAAGAATTGGAATAAAGGAGGTAATTCCTATGTCCTAAAAGGGAATCCCAAAAATAAATGGGTCGGATTTCAGGAAACTGTAATTGAAGAATTAGTTGAAAAATTTGACGACAAATTCAACCTTGTTATATGGACAAACAAAGAATTAGAGGACGATTATTATTGCATCCCATTCAAATCGGTAAAACATCTTTTTACAGAAGAAAGAAAGACAACTGGAAAATTCAGTAATCGTTGGACAGCAATAATTAAAAATGAAAGGTTTTTAATGCACAGCAATCAAAATTATTCGATTGATATTTCTAACTATTATGCCTTTGATTTAGCACCAAAACCAATAATTGAATTAGAAGAAGATTATTATATCGAAAATGCGAAAGCAGAAATTAATGTCAGGTACGGACAATCAAAATTCAGAAAAAAAGTATTAGCTAATTTTTATAACAAATGTGCAATTACAGGGATTAAAGAAAAAAATTTATTAAGAGCAAGTCATATAATTCCTTGGGCACACAAAAAGGAATACAGAGGAGATTTAAAAAACGGAATAGCATTATACGTTGAAATTGACTCATTATTTGATAACGGGTATATTTCGTTAGATGATGATTTTAAAATAATTGTATCACCATTAATCAATTCGTTTTCAAATGAGTTGGTATCAAAATTGGAAAAATTAGACGGGCGAAAAATAAATTCTCCAAAGAATGAATTGAAACGAGAATATCTTGAATATCACCGTGAAAAAATATTAAAAAAATAGAAAAAAAGAAGCCTACTGCCAATTGAGTAAATAGGTGACAGTTAAATAATCGCCACTGCGCCTCTCACACCACCAAGAACATACGAATCTCGTACTCGGCGGTCTGCCATTGATGCCTAATCCGATAATAGTTCCCACCAAAATCCCCTCTTCTTTCCAATCGTCTAACCAACTCCAAGCATAAATCTTTCAACATTTTGACCGCTCAAAAGGAAGCAATTATTCGGGCAACAATCCAAATTTTCGCTATATTTACCCTTATGCTTCATTAAAAATCATGAAATGAATCTTCAAAAAATATTCATGCTATTGACTCTGGTTTTAATACTAAATTCTTGTGGGACTCATCAATCGGATAATGAATTAAGAATCATTTTGGAGAAAATAATATCAACAACAAAAGCCGATATTGGAGTTTCTATTATCGAGTCAGAAACAAATAATATTATTGACATCAATGGAGGCAAACTCTATCCGATGCTAAGTACAGTCAAATTTCCTATTGCATTGGCTGCACTTAATAGGGTCGAAAAAGGAGAACTCTCCATAAAACAACAACTCTTGATTACAAAAGAAGAGTTGTTGGAAAACACATGGAGTCCGTTTAAAGAGAAATATCCAGAAGGTAATGTTTCTATTTCTTTAGAGAATGCGCTTATGTGGATGATGGTTTATAGCGATAATAATATGACCGATATACTTTTGCGCTTGATTGGAGGAACTGAATCCGTTGAGAAATTTATTGACAATGAGAATTTTGTCATTAAAAACAACGAAGAAGATATGCATAAAGATTGGGATTCGCAGTTCGTAAACCATGCTAGCCCAAACGCTTATTCAGCACTTTTGAAAACTTTTTCAGAAGGAAAAATACTAAATGAAGAACATACAAAGTGGCTTTATCAGTCCATGGTAAGCAGCAATACGGGAACAAAACGGCTAAAAGGAAAGCTGCCAAATGTCATAATTGCACAACGAGCAGGTACTTCTTTCACAAGTGAAGCAGGAGTCACAGGAGCAATAAACAATGTTGGGATTATGGAACTCCCCAACAACCGCAAAGTCTATATCTCCGTATTTATCCATAACACTTCCGAAGGTTTCGAAAAAGGGGAGGAAATGATTGCAGATATAGCGAAAGCTACCTATGACTACTACACTAAAAAATGATTGAAGAATCCATCAATTGGTTACGACTTTTTATTTACAATTTTGAAATAGTTGATTATCTTCAATCCAAGAAACAATTAATGGATTACTCAAAACAAAAACAACATGATAGCAAATACTCCTAAACCACCTTATTATGCAGTAATTTTCACTTCCACAAGAACTGAGGTAGATGGCAATTATTCTGAAATGGCGGATAAAATGGTTGAATTGGCAAAACTTCAAGACGGTTTTTTAGGTATTGAATTCGCAAGAAGTGAAGTTGGGATTACAGTTTCTTATTGGAGAGATTTGGAGTCTATAAAAAAGTGGAAGAAAAACGCAGACCATTCCATTGCAAGAGAAAAAGGACGAAAGGAATGGTATCAGGCTTTCAAAACAAGAATAGCAAAGGTAGAACGAGATTATGGGTTTGAAAAGGGATAGTGAGAGTAGCGATAGTCGTTCCAAGAATGAGACTCCAACAAAACACCATTCCCTCCTCACCCAAACAAAAAAATCAACCACCTATCCCCTCTCCCGAGAGAGAATCCTCTGGTGTAATTTTCTGTAGTGTATTCAAAAAATCCAAACAAATCGTATTGAATTTTTCTGCCTGTTCAATGCTTACCACATGCCCACAATTCTGAATAACAGAAAGAGTCCCATTCGGATGTAAGGTGGCATAGGATTTTGCAGGTGGCAAAAACAAGTGGTCTTGACTGCCCATGATGAGCAGATGGGGAATCGTACTTTTTGCTTCAAAAAAGGTATTCAACGTTTCATTTAAGTGGTAATATAGATTTGTCCACCTTTTGAATTCAGCTACCGTTAAGGCTTTGGATTCTTTGATAAAAATATCTCTAGAGTGCTTGTGATTACCTCTTGGCATCATGATGTAGGCACTTAGTTTATAAAAATTTCTATACCCAATTATTTTAGCCAAGGTCAGGCTGATACTCGCAAGGACTCTTAATTTGGTATTTAAGCGAACGATTGCTCCTGGTAGGATGAGAGATAGGACACGTTTTGGCTCCAGTAAGCGCATCTGCAAACATAAAATAGTCCCCAAAGAGATACCGACCAAATGAATAGACGCTATTTGTAGGGAGTCGACTACCTCCCAAACCTTCTTAGCGATCACCTCAAAGGAATAGTCGGGAATATTCAAATCTCGGTCTTTGTTCCGACCATGCCCAGGCAAATCCACAACCAATAAATTGTATTGAG
>JBGCDY010001075.1:0-3739 GCA_045105835.1 Chitinophagales bacterium | reverse complement strand
GGATTGTGGATTTTTATAGAATTGGGGACGATGGAGAGGGTGTCGAGTTGTAGGGAGTCTGATGCTTGGTTTTGATTGAAGCAGAGGGTTTTGGTTCGGAGGTTACTTACGGTCGACGGTGAACGATTGACGGTGGACGGTTTTTTTAGGGTTTTGGTTTCTTGGGCAAAAGAAACTTTGAATTGCAGAGTTATTACCATTAACAATGACATCGTTTTTAAAAACTGGATTGGTATGTTGGTATGTTGATTTTGCTTCAATTTTGCCGTTTGGGTATTTTAAGAAAACGAAAGTAAGTGTTTTCTTAGTAACGGAGGAATTGAAGGAAAAGTGGGGTAACGAAAACTTTGCCAACAATTTCCAATTTTGGCAACAGTTGAAGTCGAAGCGTATAAGACAAATTAAAACCCGTTGATTTCCCAAAATTGCAGAGCATAAATAGTTTGGAAAGCCAACAGGTTATTCATTTTCACATAAACAATTACTTAATCTCAAACTTGACATAAATCGAAGCCTGAAGCTTGATTGTCTTAAATTCTATTGCCTTTGTCTTCCCAGATATTACCACTGTAACTTCATCTTCACTCGAAATATCTTTCACCAAATACATTGCATTATCTAGTACCTTCAGTACAATTCCTTTCTTTGTTAACAGTTGTTGTTGTGCCATGTATGCTAATTTTATGTTTTAAACATCAAGAATTGCCGAATGGTAACCCTATTTTTTGAAAAGGCTTACATTGCAGCCCTACCTATCTTGTCAGTCAGACTGCAACTATTCCAATAAAAAAATGTTTTCTTCTTTTCTGTTAATTGAACTACATTTTTCAAGATTAAGAGACCCTACATTTGAACATTTTAAACACAAAATTCGAATATGAAATTAATCTACAGCTTTCTCTTTTTTATTTGCATTTGGACACATTCTCAAGCACAAGACTGGGAACAAGTCACTCCTCTTCCAAACGAATTTAGCCAAACACATCATTCATTTGGTTTTGGATTGGACGGGAAAGGCTATCTCGTATCGGGGTTTTCAAGTCAAGCGGATGTGAATAAAAACTTCTATCAATACGACCCAACTACCGATGAATGGACGAGGCTGGAGGATTTTCCTGGTGCCGCACGAGCTTATGCCATTGGAGATATTTGGGACGGAAAGGCATACTTTGGATTTGGTAGGGATGAAAACAATCGTTTGCAGGATTTATGGGTATTTGACCCAGCAGATATGACTTGGACAGAGCTGGCAAGTTGTCCTTGTATGGGGCGTGTACACCCAGCGATGATTGCTCACAACGGAAAAGTGTTTGTCGGAATGGGTGGTACGGATGATGGAAATGCCAAAGATTGGTGGGAGTATGATATGGCATCAGATTCTTGGGCACAAAAACCAGATTTTCCCGCTCCAGCTCGACACCATCCCTATCAGTTTGGAATTGGTGAGTATATCTACACAGGTTTGGGGCATGGAAATGGGTTTATCTCAAATCAATGGTTCCGATACGACCCTGCAACCGAAACATGGCTGCAAGTAGCCGACCTCCCTGCTCAAGGAAGAGTAGCGGGGACACAGTTTTCTCACAATGGCATTGGTTATGTCCTTAGTGGCGAAGGCGAAGAGCACAACTCTCTGCCTACAGGTGAGTTTTGGTCATATGACCCTGATTTGGACACATGGGAAGAATTGCCTCCACATCCAGAAAGATCTCGTTGGGCTCCTGCCTCTTTTATTCTTGATGGAGAAGTGTACATCATCAATGGCGAAACCTATACTGGTTTGGGCGAATCTTATTATCAATCAACGGTCTATAAATATGACTTGGAAGGAGGGGCTGTGAATACGGAAGAATTTGTAACAGATAAAACGATTTTTCAAGCTTTCCCTAATCCTTTCTCTGATGCCTTGAATTTGAAGTGGGGCACAGAAATCAACACCAAAGATGCAAACATTCGAGTATTTGACATTCACAACAGATTGATTTTTCAAACCAATGGTTTGCAGAACCAAATTGATTTATCAGCCGCACCGAATGGGCTTTTGCGTGTGGAATTGACAACTGATGAAAAACGTTATTTTCAAACGGTTTTGAAGCAATAACTATACGCTTTGATAAAAGATGAAAGGCTTCGGGAATATTGATTTTTCCGAAGCCTTTTTTTAAAACCCTTACCGATGCTTTTTCAACTCCCCCTCTATAGTCAAAACATGTTTCTTCAACCCTTTATCTTCCTTCACTAAAAAACCAACACCTAACAGCCAAATATCTTTGTCCAAACCTTCAAAAGGCTCAAAATATTTGTGGCTACTAATTTGATTCATCGCTTGCTTCAATAAGTACCCCATTGTTCCTTTTTCGCCATACTTGAACTCAATGATATACACTTTATCATTCATCTCCAAAACACAATCAATTCGTCCTTTATCAGTCGAACCTTCCAAGGTAGAACGCACTCCCAAAAGCGACAAAACCAAATAAAACAAGCCGTGGTAGTAGGCTTCACTTGCCTGTCCTCGATGTTGATAAGGAAGTCCTCCAAACAGAGAGCGAAGGATTTGTAGAAAACGATCCTTATCGGTTTCAAACAAAGCCTTTTTCATCAATGTACCTTTAGAACGAATGGTGTCTTTTCTATCCAATGAAAAGGCAGACAAAATGAAAGTATTGAAGGAATGTCGAACTTCATAATTGGGGTAGTTCAAGGTATATAAATCATCATCCATTACTCTCTCTAACTTATTGATAGTCAAATATCCTGTTTCATACAATAGCTTCTCCAAAGGAATTTGTTCTCTTAAATCATAACTACTATCCAAATCAGAAGTTTGTTGGTTCTCAAAATCCTTCATAGTAGGAACTTGGTCTCTCTCGACAGCATACTTTTCTTTAATCAATTTCATCAAAATAGTAGGTGTTCCTGTTTCAAACCAATAATTATTGAACTTCTGGTCTTGAAACACATTCACAATCGAATAAGGATTGAACAATTTGCTACTACCATCCCATGAATAGCCATCGTACCAAGCAGTGATTTTCTCTAATAGTTGCGTCTCACTTTGCTTTGTTTTCTCCGCAAATTGGCGAATATAGCCTCCAAAATTCTGCTGCAATTCCTCCATCGTAAAGCCCAAGATGTTCACAAACTGCGGCTTCAAACTCACATCCTTCATCAAATTAACCACCGAAAAAATGGACATCTTAGCAAATTTCGAAATGCCCGTCATAAATACAAATTTGAGCTCATTGTTGGAGGCTTTGAGGATGCTGTAAAAATCCCGAAGAGAATCTTGATAATCTTCCGCAACTTTTAAATCGGTAATATTTCGAGCAATTGGCGCATCGTATTCATCAATCAAAACCACTACTTCTTTGCCTGTTTTTTCGTAAAGCCCCAATATCAAATCGTTCAATTGGGAAACGTAATATTTAGAATACAAGGTTATGTCAAATTGACGTGCATATTTTTCCACCAAACCAGACATCTGCTTTTCAAAATACTCCAAACTTCTATAGTTCAGTCGTCCAAAATCAATCCGAATCACAGGGTATTCCTTCCATTCTATTTTGTCTTCTATCCACAAACCTTTGAACAATTCCTTTTTACCCTGAAACAATGCCTCCAATGTGCTCAACAACAAAGATTTTCCAAACCTTCGAGGACGAGATAAAAAAGCATAGGGACTGTAGTTCAGCAAATCGTATATCTCCTTGGTTTTGTCCACATAGATATACACTTC
>JBGCDY010001074.1:0-11918 GCA_045105835.1 Chitinophagales bacterium | reverse complement strand
CAAAGCTGCAAAAAAATGTTACACTTTTGCGCCTACTAAGTAGGATATTTTATTTTTCCTGATAATATCTACACCTCTACTGGTGAGAAAATTGCGAATTTTCACAATAACAGCATGGTAGAATAGTTCTACAAAATTCTGTTTAGAAGAGACATGTTGGAATAAAAGCGCATTGATCATCTTAGAAAAGAGTTCAAAAATGAAGCTGCTTTTGATAGAAGACTCAATAAGCCCTTTGTTTTTACTTTGCTGAATAAGCTCTTCTTGTTCTGCAAAGATGTGTTGCTCTACAAATTCTTGGTATTCTCTGAATACCTCGGGGAAGTATTGTCTCAAGTCGAAGAAGAAATTAGATCCGAACTTAAATAGTTGGCTGATAAGATTGTAAGCACTGTAAACAAGCTTGTCCAAAGGGTTCATATAAAAATCCTTGATAAACTCATTTTCTCGTTTAATTGTGGTGAAGATACTGTGTAGGCTTTCTTCTACTAATTCGTCTTTGCTGGTAAAATTTCGTTGGATTTCGCTAACCGGTATGCTTGTCTTCTTGCTAATGTCTTCTATCGTAAGGTTTTGGATGCCATGCTTGGCAAACAATTGGTGTGTTTGGGTAAGAATGTCTTGCTTTGAAAGAAAAGCTGCTGTAACCATATTTAGGGATTAATTTTACAAATGATAAAGAACACGTGATATACTAAATCTAAAACAAAATTGCCTGTGATTAAGTTTTCTACCAAATAGGCTTTTGTCAGGGTTTAACAAATTGACCATTGATAACTATTTTTTGTAAAATAGCATTTATCACATTGGTTGATACACTTGAATCTCAATAAAGTTCTAATTTTGTATTTCCAAAGTTAACAAAAAAAAGGGATATTTTCAAATATGAATTACCTGTACGAGTTCGATATTCCCGAATTAGAAAAAATTCACAGGGGGAAAGTTAGAGACAGTTTTCGAGTAGATGACCAACGAAGACTCATTGTTGTAAGTGATAGAATTTCAGCTTTTGACAGTAATCTGAAAAACCCCATTCCTTCGAAGGGGGCTGTTCTGAATGGTATTGCCAATTGGTGGTTTGAGAATACTCGCCACATCACTGACAATCATGTCATTAAAATGATTGATCCCAATGCAATGCTGGTCAAGGAAGCCGTGCCAATTCGTGTCGAAATGGTCGTTAGAGGCTATATTTGTGGCAGTGTTTGGAGGGGTTATGAGCAGGGAGAACGCACTTTTTCGGGCGCTAAAGTACCTGATAACTTGACTAGGAATGCTGCTTTTCCACAGCCTATACTAACTCCGACTACCAAAGAAAAGAACGACCGACCTATTACTCCTGACGAAATCGTGGCAGAAGGTTGGACAACAGCAGAGCTTTACGAACAAATGTCTGAAAAGGCTTTGGCTTTGTTTGATTTTGGGTCAAAGGTGATGGCAGATCGTGGTTATATTTTGGTGGATACCAAGTATGAATTCGGATTACTGGATGGAGAACTCATTCTAATAGACGAAATCCACACACCCGACTCCTCTCGTTTTTGGAGTGCAGAAGATTATGCCAAAGCTCCTGCAAAGGCAGCACAAATTGACAAGGAATTTGTGCGTCAGTGGATGTTGGCAAACCCTACCTCAGATGGAAAATTGCCCTCTACCTTATCGGATGAAGTGGTTGCAGAAGCAATTCGTCGCTACCGTCATATTTATGAAACTTTGACAGGGCAAGCATTGAAGGTAGATGACAAAGTGGATGCTTTAGAGCAATTGAGAGGAAAATTGAAGGAAGAAGGAATTATTTAAAACATTCAAAATCAAATTTAATGAAGATAGCAATACTTGGTTCGGGCGGTCGTGAACATGCCTTAGAATGGAAATTTTCACAAAGCGTGGGTGCAGAGAATGTATTTGTCATTCCTGGAAATGGCGGTACCAAAAACAATGTCGCCATAGACATCAATGATTTTGAAGCGGTTAAAACATTTTGTGAAGCCGAAAATGTTGAATTGATTTTTGTAGGTCCAGAAGCTCCTTTGGTGGGAGGCATTGTGGATTATTTCAAGAATCAGAACAGTTCTATCAAAGTTTTTGGGCCTTCTCAAAAAGCTGCCATGTTGGAAGGCTCTAAGATTTGGTCCAAAAAATTCATGCAACAATATGGTGTTGCTACTGCTGACTTTTGGGTATTTGAAGATACTGAAGCTGCCAAGCGAAAAATTGAAGAGCTGGGCGGGGATTTGGTTATCAAATACGATGGTTTGGCAGGGGGAAAAGGCGTTTATGTCTGTGATAATGTGGCAGAAGCACTTGAATCTTTGGAAGAACTGCAATCCAATTATGGAGCTGATGCAGAGTTTTTGATAGAGACAAAACTCATCGGGCAGGAAATTTCGATCATTGGCTTCACCGATGGACAAACGACCAAACTCCTCCATCCTTCTCAAGACCATAAGCAACTTTTGGACGGCGATAAAGGACCTAACACAGGTGGAATGGGTGCATATTGTCCTGTCCCTTGGTGTGATGCTCCCATGCTACACGACATTATCAATGCAGTGGTTTTGCCAACAATGGATGGACTTCAAGCCGAAAACTTAGACTATACAGGAGTTATCTATTTTGGTTTAATGATGACTGATGAAGGCCCTAAATTATTGGAATACAATGCTCGATTTGGTGACCCTGAAACAGAGGTTTTGTTACCTGCATTAAAAAGTGATTTACTTCAACTGGTTTTGGCTTGTTTTGAAGACTACTTGGCTGATTTTCCATTGAAGCTGGAAGATGGCTATTTTGTGGATGTGGTATTGACGGCTGAGGGTTATCCCAAAAAATACGAAAAAGGACATGAGATTACTGGTTTTGACCAAGTAAGCGAGCATGCTTTGGTTTTTCATGCAGGGACTAAACGAGAGGAAAGCGGCGAAGTTTTGACAAATGGTGGTCGAGTAATGAACATTGTTGGTAGAGGCGAAGATTTGGCTACTGCTATTGAAGCGGCTTATACGGAAGTGAGCAAGGTGCAATTTGAAGGTGCTTTTTATCGAAATGATATTGGCAATCGTCCAAAGTAAGTTTGGGCTTTAATTTCTTCAAAAAACCATGTTTTTTCGTATTTTATGAGTTATATTAGCAAAAAGTAAATTTTCATGCGAAACGATTTGTTAAATGCGGATGACGAAAACCTAAGTCCGCAGGATGAACTGATAGAAAAAACCTTACGCCCACAATCTTTGAGCGATTTCACGGGTCAGCCTCACATCATCGAAAATCTCGAAATTTTTATCCAAGCGACCAAACTTCGAGGAGAAGCCTTGGACCATGTTTTGTTGCATGGTCCTCCAGGTTTGGGTAAAACCACTTTGTCGAATATCATTGCAAATGAATTGGATGTAGGTATCAAAATCACCTCGGGTCCTGTACTCGAAAAACCAGGTGATTTGGCTGGTTTGCTCACCAATTTGGAAGAAAACGATGTTTTGTTCATTGATGAGATTCACCGTTTGAGCATCACCATTGAAGAGTATCTCTATGCTGCAATGGAAGATTTCACGATTGACATCATGATTGATAGTGGTCCAAGTGCCCGTTCCATACAATTGAGTTTGAATCATTTCACACTCATTGGTGCGACTACTCGTTCTGGGCTTCTCTCCTCGCCTATGCGTTCTCGTTTTGGAATTACCTTCCGTATGGAATACTACGATGCAGAGACGCTCAGAGGCATCATCAAACGCTCTGCGTCTATCTTACGAACTCCTATCACCGACCAAGGAGCTTTTGAGATTGCCCGTCGAAGTCGAGGCACACCACGTATTGCCAATGCTTTGCTTAGACGTGTGCGTGATTTTGCACAGATTAAGGGAAACGGAACGGTTGATTTAGAGATTGCACAGTTTGGACTGAATGCCTTGAATGTGGATGAAAAGGGATTAGACGAAATGGATAACCGCATTCTCTCTACCATTATTGAAAAATTCAGAGGTGGCCCTGTGGGCATCAATACCATTGCGATGGCTGTAGGCGAAGAATCAGGCACGATTGAAGAGGTTTATGAGCCTTTTCTGGTGCAAGAGGGCTATATCAAACGCACGTCAAGAGGGCGGGAGGTCACAGCTTTGGCGTATGAACATTTGGGAAAAGTACCTCCAGGTCAAATGTTGGATTTATTTACGAATGTTTAATTCCTCTTCCATTTCTCTTCAAAACAATAACGCTGAAAAAATAAATTAGGATTGGTTCATGAGCACTTTAAAAATATTGTATTACAACGAATTAGATACCAAAGGAGTCAAACAACAATTCAAGAAAGTGGAAGGGTTCTTACAGAAGGGAGATTTCAAGTCCGCAGAGGTAAAAAAAATGCCCAATACAGGTTATTATCGTGCAAAATTAGATCACACCAATCGTTTGCTCTTCAAATTTGCTCAGTACGAAAAGGAAACCTACCTTTTGTTATTAGAAGTCATTCACGATCATGCTTATGACAAATCAAAATTTTTGAGGGGCGCAGAAGTTCAAGAGAAATATTTTCAGCCCATTCCAAACCTCAAAAGCATTGAAGATGAGGATGTCAAGCAAATGGTCTATATCAACCGACAGTACAAAAGTTTCCATGTACTGGACAAAATTATTTCATTGGACGGTGAACAACAAGCCATTTTTGCTTTACCAACTCCTTTAATTATCATAGGTTCGGCAGGAAGTGGTAAAACAGCATTGACCCTTGAAAAAATGAAATACCTCAAAGGGAACATTGCCTATATGTCTCTTTCGCCTTATTTAGTTGAAAATTCTCAAAATGTTTATTACTCCAATAATTATGAAAATGAAAAACAAGAAGTTGATTTTCTTTCGTTTAGGGAATACATAGAGAGCATTCAATTGCCAAAAGGTCAAGAAATCACCTTCAAGGACTTTGAACGATGGTACAATCGCTACAAACAGTCTGTTAAAATCAAGGAAAGTTATAAGTTGTTTGAAGAATTCAAAGGAGTTCTGACTGGTTCAATTGTAGACAAACCCTACTTGAGCCGAGAAGACTATATGAATTTGGGAGTCCGCCAATCCATTTTTTTGGAGAAAGAACGGGTGAAAGTTTACGATGTTTTTGAGAAATACTTGAGTTATTTAAAGGAAGGCAGATACTATGATTCCAATATTGTGGCTTATGAACACTTAGAAAAAGTGACCCCCAAATACGATTTTTTGGTGGTTGATGAGGTACAGGATTTCACCAATGTCCAATTGAAGCTCATGCTGCAATCGTTGAAAAACCAAGCAATGAATTTCATTTTAAGTGGTGACTCTAATCAAATTGTGCATCCCAATTTCTTTTCTTGGTCTCAACTGAAGAGCATGTTCTTCAAGAGTAGTTTGAAGGGAACGCTCATTCGTATTTTGAAAACCAATTACCGCAATTCTCAAAAAATCACCACTTTATCAAATAATTTATTGAAGATAAAAAATGCTCGCTTTGGATCTATTGACAAGGAAAGTACCTATTTAATTGATACGGTATCATCCATTGAAGGGGAGATTAATTTTTACCAAGAAAGCGACAGCATCAAAAAAGAGTTGAATAAAAAGACGGAAGGCTCTGCAAAATTCGCTGTTTTGGTGATGAACAATGATGAAAAATCAACAGTTAGTAAATACTTCAATACTCCCCTCCTGTTTTCAATTCAAGAAGCAAAAGGTTTGGAATATGAAAATATCATCCTCTTCAATTTTATCTCCAACTACGATAAAGAATTTCGGCACATTACTGAAGGTGTAACAGAACAAGATTTGTTGGACGAGAATATGCAGTTTGGGCGTGCTAAAGATAAGACGAACAAAGAATTGGAGGCTTACAAGTTTTATATCAATTCGCTCTATGTCGCTTTCACAAGAGGTGTGAAAAACATTTATGTGATTGAAAAATCAAAAAAACACAAGCTTTTGACGCTCCTGGACATCACACAGGCGCAAGCAAAAGTGGCTTTAGAGGAACAGAAATCAGATGCAGACGAATGGTTGGCAGAGGCTCGCAGGCTGGAATTGCAGGGCAAACATGAACAAGCTCAACGCATTAGAGACAAAGTCAAAGGGATAGAATTTGTAAGTCCAGAAGAATTGGAAGAATGGAAACGGATGGCTTACGCGCCTAATTTTAGCAGTGGCGCACAAAAGAAATTATTTGCCTATGCGAAAGACCGCATGGATTTTGAAATTTTGGAGCAACTCGAAAGGTTAAATTTGAAGGATGCGAGGAAGTTTTTGAATACTATGGCAAACGATCGCCGTAGATTTGAAAAAATCATCAAAATGGATGCCTTCAATGATGTCAAACGAATGGTACAGAAATACGGGATGGGATTCACGACTATTGAAGGGGAAAACATCTTGATGGCAGCTGCAAAATATGGCAGTATTCGCACCATCAATTTTGCTTTGGAACAAAATGCGGATAAAACAAAATTGAATAGAGAAGGCTTAACTGCTCTTCAGTTGGTGATACGAGCTTATGATAGAGAAAAATTGAACTTGAAAAACCTTCAAAAAATTTACCCGAAATTAGTATCTCCTTATATCAAGGTGCAAACTGTGGATAGAATCATCAAAATTAATAAGAATTTGATGGAATATTTCTTGGTGAATTATATGACGGCAGTCATAGATGATATTGTCGAAACAAATGTTCCTATGAGTTTACGGGGTATGAAAATGGATGATTTTATGGTCTTGATTGAAGAAATGCCTGATAATATCTTACCTGCATACCGAAAAAAGCGTCAATATGTGAACTCCGTTTTGGCAAAAAATGAAATAAGTCGAGATGGACTCTACAATCGTTTCCTTTTCAAGAGGGTATCAAGAGGTTGTTACAATTTCAATCCTAATATGACGGTGCTTTATAAGTAAAAATTACCTAAAGTCAGTACTTGATTAAAATAGGGGTTTCCAAAATCCTCTCTTTCAAACAAGGAGCATTTCGGAAATCTTTATCCTAAACAAAAGTACTTCACACTTCTTCTACAATGAAAAAACCATCTTTGCCTTGTGCCTGGTAAAGTGGCATCAACATGATTCCGCTAAAGGGTGCGTAAACCGCTCCTTCCCTATCGTGTGCCAGTAACTGACCTTTTTGTATCGGTTGGAAATTGTCAAAGCCTGCAATCATCCTGAAGCGGTCTCGTGGTTGAATGGCATGGCGGTATTTGTACCGAACAGTACGGGCCAATTTTTTGCCTAAGTCATGTAAAACCGTTTTGTGTTCGTCAAACAAAGGTAATTGGGAAGATTCAATACATCCTACATGTACCAACATTTGCCAAATTGCAGAAACGGTTCTTCTCACTGAATCCTCATCGTCGTGTTGTCCTGCTTCAAAACAAAACGATTCCAACTCCATTTCACTGAAATAATTGAGTGTTGTTCCTGAAACGGCTCTGTCCAAGTCCAAAATAACAGGCACACCCAAATTTTCTGCCAATGTTCGGCTTGCTCCTATTGAAGTCGCAATGGTGTAGGCTACGCCTTCGGCAGACGTTGTGTGTAAGTCCAATAAAACAACCCTTCGCCTATTCTTATCAGTCGGTAAAAGTTCAGTCAAAAGCTCCAAAAGCTCTTTCTGCTCCAAATCCTCTTCCTTCAATAGTTCGTGATTTGCTGCATTTTGAATTCTTATCACATTTTCCATGCCCCACTGTCTGTTCAAATCGGCTTTGAGGTACCTTTTTTGCTGAGATAAAGCACGCAGATTACCTACCAAACCAATGAATTCTCCCAAAATAGGTAGTTTCCATTTCTTCAATTGGTTGAGTACCGCTTGAAGAGCTTTTACTCCAGCAGGTTCATTCCCATGAATTGCTCCCATCACTATCAACAATGGACCATCTTGGTGATGGGTATAATTTCCAATTATGCGTTTGTGATGATTTTTCAACCATTGAGTATTTGCCTGCTGAAATATTCGCTTCTTCATCTGATTTATTTTTTCTCCTGTGTGGGTTTTACCTTGAAGTGTTTGTAAGTCAATCGCCCTATTACTTTGTGATAGTCTTGCTCGGTAATAATTCCCATCAATTGGTCATTCTGAACTACAGGCAAACAGGCAACTCCCTGTTCTTTCATGATTTCAATGGCTTTACTGATGGGTTCATTCGGAGCAATCGTAACTGGATTTTTAATCATCAATTCTTTAACCAGTGCAGAACGCTGGTTTTTACCATTTTTATTGTTTCGGTAACAGTCCAATAGGTAACGGCGTAAAATGCGGGAAGTCACCAACCCTACGAGGGTTCCTTCTTGATTCTCAACTGGTACATACCTAAGTTTGCCCCAGTTCATGATGTCTCCCACCAATTCGAATATATCATCTCCTTCTACTGTAATCAAATCCGTCTCCATAAAATCTTCTACCAAAAATGAATGTGGCTCCCACCCACCTAAGTCTGTTTCATCAGCCAGCCTCCATTCATGTACAGGTTTTTGCTCTAGTTGTTGGTGGTGCATTGAAGCTGTTATTGCAGTAATCGCTTCCTTTCCTGAGACTTCTTTGGTCAGTTTTGCATAGGATTTCAACATCCAAGAAGATCCATTCAGCCCTATTTCGTTTCTTTCTTCAATAATACCCAAATAAGTGTCAATGTCTTTTTTGTCAACATTTGCTTTCGCTAAACCCTCTCTTGCTATTGGAATCAATTCTTTCTTCAATAATTCAGAGGCATTAATGGGTTTATCTAGACCAATCCAGTTAAACTTTGAGCTCATACCACCTCTACAGGCCAATAGAAAGTTGGATTTTGCATCATCAAAATCCATTACCTTTCTCACATCTTTGTACTGACCATCAAAGCCGTTCATTAAGCCCAACCAAAGAGCTGCATTCGCCATTTCATCTTTCACAGTAGGCCCAGAGGGCAATACTCTGTTTTCTATTCTTAGGTGAGGCACACCGTTTGCTACTCCATAGCAGGGGCGATTCCAGCGGTAAACCGTTGAATTGTGTACCAAAAGAGAATCTAAAATAGGAATCTTGCCATTTTCCAACTCTACCAATGGATCTTCAGACTTCAAAGAGCTCCCCAACAATACTCGGAACCTCATGATGTCTTCTTTATAAATTTCGAGGATAGAATCATTCACCCACTTATTCCCAAACATCACTCTTGCACTCTTATTCCGCAAGTGTCGTCCACTTATACGGGTATCTACTGATTGTTGGAACAATGCGATACGTGTTTCATGCCAAAGTCTTCGACCAAAGAGCATAGGAGAATTGGTGGCTATTGCTAAGGCTGGCCCTGCAATGGCTTGCGCTATGTTGTATTTTGATGCAAAATCTTCGGGAGTCACCTGCAAATGTACCTGAAACCCTGTATTGCAGGCCTCCATCATTGGAGAATCATGCTTTACCATCAAGTGGTCAATTCCTCTAATATTCAGCTCCAAATCTTTTTTGCCTCTCAAATCACTAATAGCATGCATCAATGCTTTATAGCGTTCGATGGGTGTAATGCTATCCATTGATAAATCCAAGCGGCTGACAGTCGGCAAAATTCCTGTGAGAATAATGTGGTTGTTCATTTTCTCTGCTTCTCTACTCGCCAAATCCACTAACTCTTGGATATTTCTATCCATTTGACTCAAGCAGTTTCCTTTAAAAACCAAAGGTTCTACATTCGCTTCAAGATTAAACTGCGCCAGTTCGGTGGTAAACAATTCGTGGTTGATATTCTTCAATAAATCTAAATTCACTTTTGCAGGTTTCCAATCCTGGTTCACCACGCACATTTCTTGTTCTGCACCAATTCTTATGGGATCTTTTTCAAACATATCCCCTTCTATCATTTTCTCTAAGGCTCGAACATCTTTCAAAATATTTGACACAAAATTTTGAAGTTCCTTCTTAGTTGGTAGTTTAACCTTTTCGCTGCCCATAGCTTGTTATTTTAGTGATTTACTGGTAGAACTCCCAAGTTATTCTTTTTTTCAAATTACCCCAAATTTTTATACTAGGTTCATGAAGAATAAACAAAAATTGACTAAAAATTAAAAGTCAAAACACACTTTACAATCAATGCTTTATGGAGCAAATTTTATAAAGTGTATTTTGAACCTTCCCTAAAAGCGAAAAGCCTGCGATACATAAAGTACCACAGGCTTTTCTATTCAAAATAAGTAGTTCTGATAAATCAGAACTACCTATGTGTCATCTATTTATTAGGATTACTCCTTAACAAATTTAGTAGTAGCTACTTCTTCACCGTTTTTAACAGTCAAGAAATATGTACCTACAGGGTAAGAAGAAACGTTCAATGATACTTTATTAATACCATCTTCTGTATCTACATCCTGAGTGTTCATAAGTTTACCAGCTACGTTGTGGATTTGGATAGTAGAGCTACCTTTAACCTTAGTAGTGAAGTTAACATTAACTACACTGCTTACAGGAATTGGGTAAACACTTACGATATCAAATACACGCTCACCTCTTACTAAGCTAATAACACCAGTGTAAGTAGCTTCTCCGTCAAAAGCAACAGCTTTAATTCGGTAGTAGCTTACTCCGTTTGGAGCATCTCTGTGTAAGAAGTTGTAGATAGCAGCGTCATTAGTAGTTCCAGCACCATCAACTTTACCGATAGAAGTGAATACGTTACCATCAGTAGAGTATTCTACTACGAAGAAGTCGTTGTTCTCTTCAGTTGCAGTACTCCATGTAAGAGCGTTACCTTCAGCTTCAACTGCACCAGAGAAGTCGATGAAATCAACAGCCAATTTAGTACAAGCGATTTCGCCACCAGCTTCGAAGAACTCAGCACCAGTTGCATCTACAACACTAACTTCGTAAGGATTACCATCAGTGATGATCGTGAATGTTACACCCACAGTTTCCAATACTTCGTTAATGCTACCAGTTACAGTAAATGGAGCAGTACCACCTTGAACGGCTACGTTCAAAGTATAAACACCAGTTTCTTCAGCATTTGTACAATCTCTCTCTACTTGAACGATTAAGTCACCGCCAACTTGTTCGATAAAGATAGTTACAGTTGCTGTAGTAGTTTCACCATTACAGTCGATCACTTCGTAAACGAAAGTATCTACTGTACATTGAGTATCTGCATCAGCTACATAAACTACAACGCCAGTTTCAGCATTGATGTCCATGATTTGACCACAAGAAGGAGAAACTAAGATACCACCAATATCAAGGCTACAACCAGTGTCGTTTGTCAAGATATTAATGATTACGTCTTCACCAGGTGTAGTCGCACCGAAATCATCAACAGCAGCAATAGGAGCAGTCTCACATGTAGGAGCGTCACCAGCAACAGTCAATGGCTCACAAGAAGGAATCAATGGACTATCATCAATAGTGAAAGAGTAACCTTCACCTTGTGCGATAGGACCACTTGTCCAGCTTTCAGGAGCAGAAGCACCGTTTACAGTGTAAACACCATTACCACCAGCGATAGTAAATGTTACTGTGTAAGAAGCATCAGATTCGTTACAAGTAGTAGAAACGTCACCTACTGACAACTCATCATAGTGGTAAGTACTAGCTGCCAAAGGAGCAGACTCACAACCATTAGCTGTTGTAGCAATAACGTAGATAATTCTTGGTCCAACGATTTCGCTATTTACCCATACATCACCAGATGCAGGAGTAGCAGGAATAGTACCGTCAGCATCTAAGTAGTAGTTGTAAGTTGCACCGTCACCAGCACCAGTTGGAGCTAAGATGATATCACCAAGACCACATACAATAGTTTGAGAAGAAGCATTGATTAACTCAATTTCTACATTCTCAGTAATTTCTACTGTTTGAGCAGCAGTTTCACAACCATCAGCATTTACAGCCATTACTTCGTAAGTACCTGCAGTTAAGCTTGCAGAAGTACCAGCGATAGCATTACCATCAATGAATA
>JBGCDY010001073.1:0-11035 GCA_045105835.1 Chitinophagales bacterium | reverse complement strand
ATCTATCCCAAAAGTGCCGATGAAAGATATGGCTACAAATATGGTCGCCTTCAATCAGTAACAGAAGACACCAAATACGACATCTACCGCTACCTTTCTACACTGCGTGCTTATGGATGTACGCCTACCAAAGAGGTGATGGACTTCGTATTTGATTCTCCCAATTACAGGGATGCCAATACAATTATCTTGATGTCGGATGGTTTGCCTACCGTCAGAACTACTGCTACAAAATGTGACGAACTGAACAGTACAGGAGAAATTGAAGACTATATCACCAGCAAAAATGGTGGCTCGAAGGTCATCAACTGTATTGGTGTTGGTTCTGATTTCCGCCAACGAAACAGCAATGATTTGAAGGTGAAATTCATGAAAAATTTAGCCAAGAAAAATGGTGGGTTTTATATTGGCTTCTAAAATTTAATCAAATTGAAGAAATAAAAAAGCGGAAGTTCCATTAGTGGAATTTCCGCTTTTTTGATTTGTGCCTTCAAAGGTATTTCTATCTTTACTGGCGAATAAATTCGCCACAAGTAGAATAGGGAGGCTTCAAAAAAATCTAATAATCAAGGATTTAAGTTCTCTTGTAATCTTGTTAAACCTTGTGGAATGTGTCAGCGAATGAATTCGCCGTTACAGAACCACCTTATGTAAAGTAGAGGCTGCTTTTTTACGAAATCAACTCTTTCTCACCCACAATAGTCAATACCTCTTCATCCATCATTATATCTGCAAGAGCCGAAGTTTTTGCCATTTCGTATTTGTAGAAAAACTTCATCGTATGGATTTTGCTCTCGTAAAAATCCGTAGTCTGTTCCATCTTACCTGTCACCAAAGCTTGTTTTGCAGCTGTAGCCATTTTGAGCCATTGCCAGCCAATGGTAATTGTGCCAAAGAAATCCATGAAAAGCGTAGCATCCGATAAAAAGCGTTCAAAATTACCTGCTTGAGCAAAAGCACCCAAAAATTTCAATACCTTTTGGGTCAATCCCAATTTCTGAGTAAGCTTTGCAGCATAAGGCTTCAATTCGTCATAAGTCGAAGCCGCTTCAATGGTGTCCTGCATTTCTTTCATCAACAAATGGAATGCCTGACCGCCCTTCATCATCACTTTTCGACCCAACAAATCTTGGGATTGAATCCCTGTAGTCCCTTCGTAGAGTGAGTAAATGCGAATATCTCGGGCATATTGTTGCAGCACAAATTCAGAGCAGAAACCATAACCGCCCAAAATTTGAAGTCCATTCTTAGTCGATTCCTGTGCTTTTTCAGCAGGGTAGGTTTTCACAATAGGAGTGAGCATTTCCAACAAAAGGTGGTATTTCTCCGCTTCTTCGGGCTTCACCTTCTCCCAATCTTGGTAAATCGAAGCCTCTAAAACCAAACTCAAACTGCCTTCCGCAATCGCTTTTTGGAGCAACAACATTCGACGCACATCTGCATGATTGATAATTAAAGTCTGTTCTTGCTGCACATTTTTCCCGCCCTTATTGTTCAAACGGCGACCCTGTGGACGCTCATTTGCGTATTGAAGCGAGGCATAATAAGCCGCATTTGCAATAGCAGCAGCACCTCTACCCACTCCAATTCGAGCTTCATTCATCATCTGAAACATGTGCTTCAAACCTCGATTGGCATCACCAACCAACCAACCTTGGCTGTTGTTTTTCTCCCCAAAAATCAAATGTGTTGTACACAATCCACGTTGCCCTACTTTCTGAAAATCTCCCGCCGTAATGACATCGTTGGACTCCAATTCACCATTTTCACCCACTCGGAATTTGGGTACTGCAAAAAGTGAAATACCCTTCGTTCCCGCAGGCGCACCTGCAATGCGTGCCAAGACCAAATGCACAAAGTTTTCAAAATAAGGGTGATCGCCCGCTGTGATGAAGATTTTTTGTCCCTTGATTTGGTAGCTTCCATTTTCATTAGGCGAAGCAGTTGTAGTGACATCCGAAAGTGAACTACCTGCTTGAGGTTCGGTCAAACACAGCGTACCACCCCACTTGCCTTCCACTATATTGGGTATAAAACGATCCTTCAACTCTTGTGTACCAAAAGCACGAATCAAATTGGCGGCTCCAGCAGGCAAGGAGAAGTAAGCCGAAATATTGTTGTTGGCGCAGTCCATAATGTAGTGAACCGCTGTATAGAGCATCCCAGGTTGGCGAACTCCTCCTTCGTCATAATCAAAGTGAGAACCCACAAAACCCATTTCCGCTCCTTTTTCGAGAATGTTCTTCAATTGGGGGATCACATAGATTGTTCCATCATCATAACGAGAAGGATCTTCATCCATCTCCCGAAAACAGGGATATAATTCTTGGTCTGAATAATCTTTGACGGCATCCAAAAACATATCTACACTTTCTCGATCGTAGTCTTGAAAATATTCATGCTGGAATAAGTCATTGGTATTGTGTACTTCATAGAGCAAATACCGAAGCGTGTTCATGTCTATATACTTGCTTGCCATAGGTCAATTGTTTGTTTTAAATTGTTTGTTTGAATGGAAAGAATTTTTTTTCTCTAAAAGTAACTGTTTTTTTTCAAAAATGTTTGCAAATCCACAGAAAGGTTCTATATTTGCACCGCCTTATGAAACAAGGCACAACATAAACAAAACGGGAGATTAGCTCAGTTGGTTCAGAGCATCTGCCTTACAAGCAGAGGGTCGTTGGTTCGAATCCAACATTTCCCACTAAATCAAGCGGTTACAAATTTGTAACCGCTTTTTTTATTTTATAGAAGTAGAGAAAACTTCAAAGAATCATTTTACTTCTTCAATCTCCAAAATAGAATCTTGTACCATGAGCAATACAAATCCTTCTATCCCTTCAAAAGATTTCCATTTTACAGCAGTCACCTGGAAGGATGTAATCAACAAAATAGATTTTGAAGCAATTGAAGAATGCCTGAATCAAGAATTGACTTTAGGTGATTATGGAGAGGCTGTAAAAAGTATGTATGGTTCTTTCTTGGCAATTCAGTTGAACAATCCTATTCACGATGAATATGTAGAATACGATGAGGAAGAACGGATTTTGGAGGTGGCGGTAAAATTGGATATGCGACTGTTGAAGGATGCAAGTAAAGAAAGTACTCTGCAGATGATGGCGAAAGCTTTTTTGGATTATATCGACCAATATCCAAGCATTGAAGGTTTTGACCAAAATCGTTTTTATGTGGATGTCCAAACTGCTTTTACCCATAAAGGCTGGATAGAGATGACTGCTCCTATATTGAGTCTTTCCCAAAAAGTCGAGCTAACAGGATTGGAGGAAGCGATAGTTCACTTGATTGAAACAGATATTGACAAGGCGGCTTTGGGATGGATAAAAACCTATTGTGAAAAATTGGAGGTGGATTTGGCGAAATTGATTTCTTAACACATTTTTGAACTTTGATAATTTGCGCTTTAGGTGCAGAAAGGGCGAAGATTTTGAAGCATTTTGTGGTGAAATTGGAGGAAAAAGAGGATATTTCAGAATTGTTTGAGTAGGCTTCAAAATAGACTCATAAACTAAAACAAACAAAATGCTTTCAAATATTACTATTAAACGTGAATTGTATGCTTCGAGTGAACACCAAATGGTGCGCCAGGCATTGATTGATTTTTTGAACAAAGAAGCCATTCCCTATCAAGAGGAATGGGAAAAAGAAAAGGCAGTTCCTAAGTCTTTTTGGCGCAAAATGGGAGAGCAGGGGTTTCTTTGTATGGATATGCCTACGGAGTATGGTGGCAGTGGTTTTGACTTTTCCTTCAATGCGATGGTTTTAGAAGAATCTCGTAGAATGGGGATTGATTTTGGTCTGGTAGTGCATTCAGATATTGTTGCACCCTATATCTTGAGGTATGGCTCAGAGGAACAAAAGGAATATTATTTGCCCAAAATGGTATCGGGTGAGTTTGTGGGTTGTATTGGAATGACGGAACCGAATGCGGGGTCTGATTTGAAGGCCTTAAAAACAGTGGCGGAAGATAAAGGAGATTATTATTTGGTCAATGGTTCTAAGACGTTTATTACCAATGGCTATGTCGCAGATTTTGTTTGCTGTGCCGTCCGAACACACAAGGGAACGCCGCAAGAAGGAATTAGTTTGCTTCTGATTGACAAGGAATTGGAAGGTTTTACAACAGGAAATCCCTTTGAAAAAATGGGTATCAAATACCAAGATACTTGTGAGCTATTTTTTGAAAACGTGAAAGTTCCAAAATCAAAATTATTGGGTGAAGAAGGAAGTGGTTTTCGCTATATGATGTCTGATTTGCCGAGAGAACGTGTGGGCATTGCAGTGGAAAGTTTGGGTTCTGCAATAGGTGCTTTGGAGAAGACGCTGCAATATGTGACGGAACGAGAAGCATTTGGAAAAGCCATTGCAGATTTTCAAAATACCCAATTCAAATTAGCCGATTGTGCAGCGGAAGTACAAGTTTACCAAGCCTTTCTTGACATATGTGTTGAGCTTCAAGTAGAACATAAACTAACAACCGAACAAGCTTCGATTGCCAAACTCAAAGCAACAGAAATGCACGGCAAAATCGTGGATGAATGCCTCCAATTATTTGGTGGGTATGGATTTATTTGGGAATACGATATTGCAAGAGCTTATGCAGGAGCAAGGGTTGTTCGGATATATGGCGGCACGAGTGAGATTATGAAATTGATTATTTCACGAGGCTTGTTCAGAGAACATTATTTGGCAAAACGGAAAGCAGCAAATCGTAAATGATGAAGGTTGAATTATCTCATTATTTTTGGAAAAACAGAGGGAACTCTAATGAAATTACAACCAAAGTATTGGAGTCTCGCTTCTTTCTATTTGCCAAAACCTATTGTCAAAAATTAGATTTAAATTTGACCGAACCAATATCCAAACAAAAATATGCGTCCAATTAAATCCGCATCGACCATCATGCTTGTAAGAGAGCAGGAAGGAGAATTAGAAGTTTTGTTGTTGAAAAGAAACAAAGCACTTGCATTTGCAGGTGGTTTGTGGGTATTTCCTGGCGGCAAAATTGAAGCCTTTGAAGAAGAACAGGGAGAAGATGATTTAGCCGCTGCAAAATTAGCCGCCGTGCGAGAGACCAAAGAGGAGGCGAATATAGACATTGACCCAGAGAACCTTTTCTTTTTTCGGCATTGGACAACTACCGTAAAAGAACCTCGACGTTATGCCACCTATTTTTTCTTTGGAGCGGTAGAGAATGCAGCTTCGGAGGTCAAAGTAGATGACAGTGAAATCAAACAACATCTTTGGATTCACCCCCAAAAGGCATTGGACAAGGTTCGTACAAGGGAATTGGCAATGATGCCACCTACGATTATGAGTTTGCAGTTGATTCGGAAATGCCAATCGGTAGCCGAAGCCCAAGAACTCATCCTTCAAGAAAAACCCATTTTCATTCTACCCGTTTTGCAGCCTAAGAATGGTAAAATGTTTTGTATGTACGAAGGGGACGCAGGTTATTCAACGGGTGAAGCAGATACGGTTGGGGCAAGGCATCGCTTGGTTTTGGATATGTCTAAAGGGGAATTTGTTTTTGAATATAGTGATTGTGATGAGGTGAGGGCTGTGAATGGAGGGATGCATTTGTGACTTGAATGTAAGAGGTAAAAAAACTACTTTTGCAGGGCTTGTACTTACTTCTGAACAGGCGAATACATTTCAAAATATTTCTCCTACAATAGACTAAACAATCACAATGGGACCTCTCAAAGGAATCAAAATCATCGAAATGGGCGGCTTAGGACCAGGCCCATTTGCAGGCATGATGCTTGCGGATATGGGCGCAGAAATCATCTTGGTAGAACGAAAAGCCGACCCCAGAAAGAACAGATTTCCCGACTGCAATCGCCGAGGCAAACGCTCCATAGCCCTGAATCTCAAAGACCCCAAAGACATAGAGACTTTACTTCAATTGGTTGAAAAAACGGATGTGCTTTTTGAGGGATTCCGACCCGGAGTCATGGAACGTTTGGGCATTGGACCAGAAGTGTGCATGGCGAGAAACCCCAAATTGGTGTTTGGACGCATGACAGGTTGGGGGCAAACAGGACCACTTGCTCATGCCGCAGGACACGACATCAATTACATTTCCTTGACAGGTGCTTTGGGAGCTATTGGGCCTAAAAATAGCAAACCTATTCCTCCTTTGAACTTAGTGGGAGATTATGGTGGAGGAGCCATGTTTTTGGTGACAGGCATTTTGGCAGCTTTGTTGGAGGCGGAAAAATCGGGCAAAGGTCAGGTGATAGATGTGGCGATGACCGATGGTTCAGCCGTGTTGATGTCCATTTTCAATTCGCTTCATGCTATGGGAATCTGGAAACCCAACCGTGGCTCAAACTGGTTGGATTCAGGTACACATTACTACGATACCTACGAAACCAAAGATGGTAAATATGTCTCTATTGGTTCGATTGAACCTCAATTTTATCAACTGCTTTTGCAGACTTTGGACTTGGATGCCAAAGAATTTGCAGCCCAAAACAATCCGAAAAAATGGGAGGGTTACAAAGCAAAATTTGAAGCCATTTTCAAAACCAAAACAAGGGATGAGTGGTGTGATATTATGGAAGGAACAGACATTTGTTTTGCTCCTGTTTTGGACTATTTGGAAGCCCAGGAGCATCCCCACAATGTAGAACGCAATACCTACATCAAAGTGGATGGCATCACCCAACCTGCTCCTGCTCCAAGGTTTAGCCGCACAGTTTCGGAAGTGCAATCGGGTTCGCCTGCTGCGGGGGAGCATACGGAGGCGGTATTGAAGGAGTGGCTGGGAGAGTGAGGAGAATTCAAATAAAAAACTCAAATGCAATAAAAGAGTTTTGATTTTTCCTTTCCTACATTCAGGTAAGAAAACACTTGTTTTCAAATACCTCCTATCTTTAGAAATCAAGCCAATCGCCTTTTTTCTCTGTGACCAAAACCTTCAATGAATCACTATTTTTGAAGGATTCTTAAATTTATCTTGCCGTGTTCTCAAAAAATAAATCCATGATAAAAGGTAAAAGTAACAGCTCCACCAGCCCCAAAAAACGCTACATTTTACGCCTATTAGAGCTAAGCAAATCAGACCCACAAATTGCAGCCTTGCAGCCCCTCGAAAGCCTTATGAAAGCAGGCTTGAAAGAGGATTTGACCTTAGACCGATTGATAGCGACCTATTTGGATGGATACGCAGAAAGACCCGCTTTGGCAGAACGAAGCTATGAATTGATAGCAGACACAAGGACAGGCAAAACAAAACGAAACTACCTTCCCCAATACACAAGCATCACTTATCAAACCCTTCACGACCGAATCAAAGCCCTTGCCAATTCTTGGCGACACCACTCCAAATGCCGAGTAGCTCCCCACGAATTTGTATGCATCATGGGTTTTACCAGCATCGACTTCACCGTCCTTGACACCGCCTGCAACTACGCCCAAGCCGTCACGATTCCCCTCCAAAGCAGCACTTCGGGTGCAGACCTCGGCGAAATTTTTGCCAACACTCAGCCCGTAGCCCTTGCAGCGACCCTCAATGATTTGATATTGGCAGCAAAACACGCTGTCCAGCACCCTTCTATCCGAAGCCTCATTGCCTTCAATTATGACCCAAAAGTTGACAGCGAACGAGCCGTTTTTGAAGAAGTCCAAAGCATATTGCAGGCTGCAAAGGCAGATACCCAGCTCATTGCACTGAACGATTTGATTGATTTCGGCAAAACATACCCTTGGACTTTTTTGCCTCCAAGCAGCGAAGGCGAAGAAAGAATGGCGGCAATTTTGCATTCTTCGGGCAGCACAGGCAAGCCCAAAGGTGCGGTGATTTCGGAGAAAGCCATCAAATATACTTGGAGGGTTCGGACTCCGCAAATGCCCAAAATCACGGTGATGTTTGCTCCCCAAAACCACATCATGGGACGCAATACCCTGATGAAATCGCTCAACATTGGAGGAACTGCCTATTTCACTTTGAAGCCCGATATGTCCACTCTCTTTGAAGACATCCGCTTGGCTCGCCCGACTTTCTTGGTCTTTTTTCCCCGCATTTTTGAATTGATTCACCAATACTACCAAAATGAAGTTGCCCGTCGTGTGAGAGCAGGGCAGGGCGAGAAAACAACGGCGGGTGAACAGCTCAAAGCAGAAATGAAATTCACCTATTTGGGAGACCGTTTGAGGGGCGGATTTGTGGGTTCAGCCCCGACCTCTGCTGCCGTCATGGAGTTTGTCAAAGACTGCTTTGACATCCTTCTCATGGATGGTTATGGCAACACTGAATCGGGCAATGGAATGGTCACCATAGATGGCATCATCCAACGGGAAACCGTTTTGGACTACAAACTCCGAGACGTTCCCGAACTTGGTTATTACACGACTGACAAACCCTTTCCCCGTGGCGAATTGTGCTTCAAAGGTAAGTATGGCATCACCCGCTACTACAAACAGCCCGAAGCGACCAAAGGCTTGTTTGACGAAGAAGGCTATTCCCGAACGGGGGACATTGTGGAGGAACGTGCGCCCGACTATGTAGTGGTCATTGACCGCCTAAAAGATGTCATCAAATTATCGCAAGGAGAATATGTGGCGATTGGGGTCTTGGGAACTGTTTTTGAAGCCCAAAGTGCTGTCATCCAACAGGTTTACATTTACGGCAATTCCCACCGAGCCTACCTTTTGGCAGTCATTGTTCCAGATAGGGAAGTGGCTCAAACCTTGCTTGGTGGCAATGTGGAAGATGCTCAATTAAGGGTGCTTCTTCGTTCAGAACTGCAAAAAGTAGCGCAAAATGCAGACCTCAAAAGTTTTGAAGTACCACGAGATTTCATTGTGGAATCGGAGCCATTTAGTCAAAAAAATGGATTGCTTTCGAGTGTGCGTAAACGCTTGCGACCTGCGCTGAAACGCAAATACAAAGAACGCTTGGAGGCACTCTATACGGCACACGAACACCAACAAACCGAGGAACTCAATGCACTGAAAGACCCAAATTCTTCTTTGAAAAAAAAGCAAAAACTGGTCAAACTTCTGGAAGCCAATTTGAGTATCAAAGATTTGGATATTTCCAAGCCCAGAACCTTCAATGAGTTGGGCGGTGATTCTTTGGGAGCGGCTTTGTTTTCGATGTCGATTGAAGAAATTTTTGGTGTAGCGATTCCCGCCAATATCCTGCTAAGTCCCACAGGCAGCCTGCAATCTTGGGCAAAATTGATAGAAAAAAAGCTGCAAAACACAGGAAATGACCAAGCTACTTTTGCTTCTATTCATGGCAAGAATGCAGGAATAGTTTATGCCAAAGATTTGAAGTTGGCACATTTTCTTGACAAAAACACATTGGAGGGTGCGGCTACTGCAATGGAATTTGTTCATCCTCCTCAAACGGTATTATTGACGGGAGCAAATGGTTTCTTAGGACATATTCTTTGCCTGCAATGGTTGGAGCGATTGTCCACCAATGGCGGAAAACTCATCTGTTTGATTCGAGCCAAAGACGATGCAGCTGCTCGCCAGCGTTTAGATGTGGAGTTTGAAGGAGGAGATAAGGAGTTGGAATTGAAGTACAAAGAGCTTGCTGCAAACCATTTGGAGGTGTTGGCAGGAGATGTTTCGGAAGCCTATTTGGGGTTGAAGGAGAGCGATTTCGAGCGTTTGAGTATTGAAGTCGATAGAATTTGCCATCCTGCGGCATTGGTCAATCACCGCTTGGGTTATCCACATTTGTTTGGCCCCAATGTGGTCGGTACGGCTGAAATGATTCGCTTGGCATTGACGAGCCGCAAAAAACCGATTGACTTTGTTTCTTCCGTAGCAGTCGAACGTTTTTTGGACACAAGCGAAGGAAATACAGAGAACTCACCGCTGTTGCCACAAGTCAAATTGAGCAATCAGTATGCGGCGGGCTATGGCACGAGTAAGTGGGCAGCCGAGCATTTATTGCAGCAAGCAAGCCAAGATTTCGACTTACCCATCAACACCTTTCGATGCGACATGATTCTCGCCGACCAAAACCTCAAAGGTCAAATCAATGCAGCAGATATGTTCACCCGTTTGCTGTACAGTGTGATTGTGACAGGGCTTTCACCCAAATCTTTTTACCGCCTAAATCCAGATAACAGCAGAGCAAAGGCACATTACGACGGGCTTCCTGTGGATGTAATTTCGGCTGTAATCGTGAATGTTTGCGACAAAAAACGAACCGACTACACGACCTTCAATGTCCAAAACTACCACCAAAATGATGGCATTTCTTTGGATAGTTTTGTGGATTGGATAGAAACGGCGGGTTACCCCATTCACCGAATAGCGAATCACTCGGAATGGTTCAAACGATTGAAAGACAAACTCAAAGAACTACCCGAAGCCCAGCGTCAACATTCTGCATTGGAGATTTTGAGTGCCTACAGTCGTCCTTATCCTGCAAAACCAACGAAGTCGGATTGTCGTCAGTTCAAAGATTTGGTGGGAAAAATTCCTTCTTTGTCGGAGGCGTTTATTCACAAGTGTTTGGAAGATATGAGGGGTTTGGGGATGATTGAAGTGCCTGATTTTGTGAGGTGATTTTAGAATAGTTATAGCCGTAAAAACAATTGGAGGAGCGTTTTTTGTTATTTGTAGTTAAGGTAACCATAGCTCTGAAAGGGCGTAAGCAGATATGGTATATAGGCTTTCGCCCTTTCAGGGCTGGAAAAAATCTCTTAATATTTGGTCATAGGGCTTTGCCCCATGCTAATGCTTTTGCCCCTTTGGGGCAGTTCTTGTAGTCTACTTTCAATCTTTGTATTTAGAGTGTTTTTTGTTATTTGTAGTTAAGGTAATCATAGCCCTGAAAGGGCATCAGCAATAGCACAGGGCAAGGCCCTGTGAACGGAAAAGTTAAGTATTTCCAGCCCTGAAAGGGCGAAAGCCTATATACCATATCTGCTTACGCCCTTTCAGGGCTGGAAAAATCTCTTGATATTTGGTCATAGGGCTTTGCCCTAGGGTGTTCAAAAGCTACAAATATGCGTTCACTTTTTATGAAAATCTCGTCTTTTTA
>JBGCDY010001072.1:0-2638 GCA_045105835.1 Chitinophagales bacterium | reverse complement strand
TCAAATTGGCGGTCACCTCTTCAAAAACTTCCATCGTAAATAATTCGACATTGCTCTCACAAGGACCATTAATACTCGTCACTCCAAAAGTGTAAATTCCTGATTCTTCAATAAAAGGCGCAGTATCAAAAACATCATTGTCAAATGTTTCACCTTCCTTCAATAAATTACCTTCATCGTCATAGACATTGAAGGTTGTTGGGCAGTTGCAGAATTCAGGAAATTTATTCAATGTCAGCTCAGGTGCATTTGCAGTGCCACAAAACTGACTTTCACCTATTATTTCAGGTACTTGAGGAAGCTTGTTTACTTGAATTACATTCGATTGACTCATTTTACAATTATCCGCTCCACCTTGATAAGTGATAGAAAAAGAAGCTGAATTGATGTGTGCTTCTATGTCTGCGGTGAAAGTAATCGTTCGGTTCCCCTCGCTGTCCGTTTCGATCAATATTTCTGAACCCATATCCGAAGACCAATCGCCGTTTGTATCATTCGCCAAAATGGTCAATGGTAAATCACTCACACACACATCAAATACATCTACCACAGTGACCATTTGTTCTTCAATACTTGTACAACCATTTTCGGTCAAAGAATAGCTGATGCTCACTTCTCCCGCCATGTTGGGCATCCAAGAATTGCCTTCAATCGTTTCGCCATTGACTGCAAAAACACCTCCGTTCGTTTGAATATTGGTCATCACCAATTCGCCCTCTGCAATACAGAATTCAGCAGGTACCGAAAAACTGGCATCGGGTGCGCCTTCATCGCTGATAGATGCGCTTTGAATCACCTCACAACCGTTGGCATCCGTAATGGTCAAATCATAAGTACCAGAAGGCAAACCTTCAATATTTTCAGTAGTTTCGCCTGTGTCCCAAAGGAATGTATAAGGAGCCGTTCCGCCTGTCACAGAAGCCATTGCACGACCGTTGGCTTCATTGCAGTTGGCATTTTCTGTTGCAATACTTATCATAGGATTGGCAATGGCTTCAATATTTGCCTCTTGTACAAAAGTACAACCGTTGGCATCGGTGACCACAACTGTATAAATTCCTGTACTCAAACCTTCTAAATTTTCGCTTGTTTCGCCAGTGCTCCAATCATAGCTATAAGGAGCTGTGCCTCCCATGATTTGTAGTGAAACACGCCCATTGGCTTGCTCACAACTTGCAGCCATTGTCATTGCTTCCACTGCTTCAATGCCTGCCAATGCTTCTACAACAAAGGTTTGTGAAACCTCGCAGCCATTGGCATCGGTGACCAAAACATTGTAAAAAACGCCAGTCGCCAAACCATCGGCATCAGTTCCTGTTTCGCCATTTGCCCATTCGATTTCGTAAGGTGCAGTTCCTCCTTCAATGTTTACCGTTGCGCTACCCAGATTTTCATCACAAGGTTGGTTGATGTTGAGTTCGATGGAAGGAGATTCCGTATTGGCAATTACTTCAATGTCTTGGAAAGTCACACAACCCGAAGCATCGGTTACTTCCACTTCATAGTTGCCGCCTTCGGTGATTTGGATGTTTTCGGTGGTTTCACCTGTGTTCCAACTGAAGGAATAGGGCGCAGTTCCTCCCGAAACAGTCACACTCACATCGCCTTCGCTGTTGCAGCTTGGGGCAGAGGCACTGAGTTGAATAGAGGGAGCGTCCAAAGCTGCGAGGTCAAAAAGACTTATTGAAGTACAGCCATTGGCGTCTGTCACCAAAACTTCGTAAGGTGCTGACTCCAAACCTTCAATTTGACTGCCTGTTTCGTCCGTATTCCAATCATAAGAAAAAGGTGCTGTTCCGCCGATTGCCATTGCAGCAAGGCTTCCATTGTTTTCACCACAGCTAGCAGGCATGGCTTCAAAAGTGATTCCCTCAATTGGTGCAAAGGCTTCAATGCTAAAGCTATCGGAGGTTTTGCAGCCGAGGGCATCGGTCACTTCAATGGTATATTCAACATTATTGGTCAAACCTTCGGCAGTTTCGCCTGTTTGTCCATTGCTCCACTCGATTTGATAGGGACTTGCTCCGCCCGTTATGGTGGCAGTTGCACTGGTGAGTTCTCCCAAACAAATGGATTGACTACTTACTTCAACACTTGGAAAATCTGTATTAGAATCAATGTCGATATTCTGGGTGCTGGTACAGCCGTTTTCGTCTGTCACCAAAAGCGTATAATTGCCTGGCTCCGAAATGTTGATTTCTTGACTGGTTTCGCCTGTGCTCCATTGCAGCTCATAAGGCGTAGCGCCCCCTGAAATGCTGGCACTGATGAGCCCATTTTCGCTGCAAGAAGGTTCTGTTCCTGTCAAGCTGATTTCAGGTCCACCTGTATCTGGGACTGTAATGCTTTGAAATGTAGTGCATCCAAGTGCATCGGTTACGACTACTACATAAGTGCCTGCCAAGAGATTTTCGGCATTGGGTGTGTTGCCTACTGTTTCCACACTCCATTGATAACTTAGCGGAGGATGAATAGTATTGGTAGTGGAAAGAGCAATACTACCATTGGCTTCTCCACAAATGGATTCTTCCACGGTGGCTGCCAATATTGGAGGCTCTGTATTTTCAATCGTGACAATCTCGATTGTGGTACAGTCGTTTGCGTCCGTCACCAAAACTTCGTAAGTACCTGCTGCAAG
>JBGCDY010001071.1:0-1641 GCA_045105835.1 Chitinophagales bacterium | reverse complement strand
GCGGCATCTCCTGCCTCACCGTTAACTTCCGAGCCGATAATGGTAAAACTGGTGTCGAGCCCCTTAACGTTTTCAATGATGCGAGGCTGAGCTGATTCGACCTTCAAATCATCCGCTGTTCCTTTAAACACATCTCTGTCACAGTGTCCAATGCCATTTACAGGCAATGGTCCTGGGCCATGCGCTCCATCCGTAAACTGCCAAAAAGTATGGGTATCCCAACCGTTCGGCAAGTGTGGAACACTGCCGTATTGTGCAATCCAAAGCCAGCATTTCAAAAAAGTAGGGTCTGGGTTTTCTCGCATAACCTCTTTCAACATCGCACCTCCATAAATTCCTGGATATTTGCCTGTTCTGGTTTTGACTTGTTCGATGAAAGCTTTGGCCTCCTCCAATGTCATACTCGTCTCGCCTGAAGTAGTCGCTTTCTCAAAATCCAATACCAACAAGGTATCGTTGTCGGGCTGTACATAGTCGATAAGAGCATTTGCTTGGTCTACACCGCTGCCGCTTGTTCCGAAGTGATAAGCTCCCCACAACAAACCTGCTGATTGGGCAGCTCTTTTATGGATGTGATAGGTGTGATCGTGGAAAAGTGAATGACCAATGGATTGAGTGCCTTTGTGGAATATTGCCAACATTCCATCTGCTTTGGCTTTGTCGAAATCCATGTTGCCATTGAGGTGAGAAACATCACAAATGGCGTTGATATTTCCTTCTGGGCGAAACTCTACAGGCTTGGGAATGACGAAACCTTTTGTTTCGGCTACATTTAGTGTGCCATTTCCAGGGATGCCATCTGCCCCTAAGTTGTTGTCACGTTGGAATTGTGCGGTGCATTTTTTGTGTTGGTTCCCCAATAACCATCGGGAGTGCCTGCTGGGCAATTTTGTGAATTTAAGAAGGCTTGCCATGCTTTGACGATGGCGTGTGAAGAATTTCTGTTGATAATCATTGTATGGTTGTTTGAAAAATTAGTGGAATAGAAGTGATTTGTTGATTTATTGAGGGGGCGAAACTTTTGCTGTATTGTTAGTTTTATTCTCATTGGTCTTCATTGCCAAATAACCACCTGAACTGACCCCCATCAAGCCCAATTCTGAGGTATTGAATTCTGGAAACTTGTCAAAGGCAAATAGGTTGACCAAGAAAGTCACTCCAAATAATACATTGAAAACAACGGCTTGCAAACGGTGGACATTGACTCCGCTTTCGTCCGAAAGAATGTCTGCAAAAAATCCTTTGCTATCTGCATCTTGGTGGCGAACAGCACTATTTTGTTTTTGACTTGTATCAACAAGATTGGCTCCTGCTGCTGTGGCAATTCCGATACTGAGTAGAATCAAAGTGCTTTGATTGAAGGAATTGTAGTTTTCTGTTTTACCGTATAGAATGATGAAACTGATGCTAATTATGACCGTCCACCACAAAAACTGAACTTTTGAAAAACTATATCCAGGTTTGGTATTAAGGGGGCTATGGTTTTTGACCAAATTGGTTTTGATGCAGAGGTAAATGGCTACGAATACAATGAAGGCTGCCATTAAGGAAGTTGTGATTTCTAAAGGCGTCATGGTGTTTGAATTTTGAAGAATGAATGCTTTTATGTCTTGCCTGTTAATGTCACTTCCCTTCAAAAGG
>JBGCDY010001070.1:0-7190 GCA_045105835.1 Chitinophagales bacterium | reverse complement strand
TTCTGATAAAACAAAAAAAGGAATGATGACATTTATCTTATTGGAGGAAAAATACAACTATGCTAGTACGAAGAAAAAAAATGTTTCTATTGAAGTCTCAACAGGAAATATGGGTGCAACCAGCACTATCCATACAGGACTAAAGGCTAATGGTGAAATTTCGGTAGGAAAAGAGCGAGGTGTCAATTTTTCGATAGCTTCTCAAGATATTTTGCAGCCAAATACCGAAAACACACAGTATTTTATCCAATACAAAAGCAAAAAGATACAACTCGAAAGCCAAAATCAAATAATCAAAGCGACTTATGGAAATGAAGAAAATGCTTTTGAGAAATGGTCAATTGGCGCAATTCAAGACCTAAAAAACGGACTCACTCAACTACAATACAAACAACAGAAATTATTGGTAGATACACGTATTAGCGGCGGGCTAAATTTTTATAATGATTCACAAAATGGAGTTAAAGTAGGAATTGCCAACCTTATATCTGACATCCCTATTAACAACAAAGGAAGACTCTACCTTTTCTTGCAAGACATACTCATATCCAATAACGAAAATGAAACTCCTTACACCACCAACTCATTTCAGTATTTTCTTCGCTACGAAAGCAACCCCTCTTTGAAATGGAAAACACGCCTCCAAAGTAGTTATAACTCAGCGCACCACCCTTATGGACAGCAAAATGTTTTACAATTAAAAGCCCAAACAGCACATCAATCTTTGGATAAAAAGCACCGCATAGCCATTAGTATAGGAACAAATCAAAAAATGCCCAAAGCTTATAATAAAGGTGAACTTTTGCCTCCTGAAAGCTACAGTAGAAACCTTTTATCTTTCAATTACAATTATCTTTTTCTCCCCCAAATGAGCATTGAAGTCGGAGGCCTATTTGAGCAATTGAACGCCAAACGCTTTTCTTCTTTAACCGAAACAAACCTTGATTATCAAACCAAAACCACAGAATGGTCGATTGGAACTGCTTTCAAAAAGTATTTTTGGATGAATCTCAAGCACAAACAATACAGTATAGCAGACTTTGTATCCCCAGGAGAATTATATTTATATAACAATTTGCCTAATTTTCACACAACTGACTTTCGTGCCCAATTTCAACAAAACGCTCTTTCGATAGGGTATCAATACCACAAAGCGGATGACTATGGTCGGTTTCTAGCAGATACACAAGCTCAAAATTTGGCTACAGAAACTCACCATGCCCTTACGCTAACCTATCAATCTCGACGGGTTCGCATGGGAGCAAAATATTATTCAACAAACGGAAAGACTCGTTTGATAATACCTTTACATTTTCAGGGAGAGTGGTTTAAGAGATCTTTAAGATGGAAAGTATCAGCCAATGCTATGCATTTTTTCGATAGCCAAACGACCACTTTCTTTTCACGTGCCACCTTAGATTGGCGCTTCGCAAAAGGCTGGCATCTATTATGTAAGGGGCAACTTCTTCAAAAAAAGCAAATTGTAAATATGGAAGTCCCCGAAACCATCCAAACTCAAAATACTAAATTTGAACTGGGGCTAAAAAAGAACTTTCACTTCGATCCTTTAAGTGACAAAACATATGATTTAGCCATTCAATGCTTTAGAGATGAAAATGGAAATGGAATATTTGACAAAGGCGAAACTTCAATACCAGATATACGTTTGCATTTGACCCCTGTGAAAAACCCCTCATTCCCCAACAACAATTTTAAGGACGCAGCTATTTTTTCAACTGCAAAAAATCAATCTCAATTTAAAAATTTACCCCAAGGAGTTTATCGGTTATCTGTTCACCAGCTTTTTCCAGACAATGACGGCTACTTCAATACCACCTCCGAGTCTATTCGTATTGACTTGACAAGTGGTAAAACTTTACAATTAGCCTTTGGAAAAGGGCGAGTAATCAAAGGCAAACTTACTGTAAAAAGAGATGACAATTCTTCCTATGAAAGCCTCCCCGTCAAAGGAATCAGAATCACCGCCACCAACCCAACAGACAGAGCTTTCTCTGCACTAACCGATAAAAAAGGCAATTTCACGATTTTTGTACCCTTTAGTGATTATTACATTGTAGAAACAAAGAACCCTTATGGTGAAGATTTTCAATTGACCCAAGGCTCCAAAAAAATAACTTTTTCAGATAGCGAAGAAATACCTTTGGTCGAATTTTTGATTGAAGAAGCCGCAATAGAGATTGAGTGGAATTGAAGTCTATAAGAACTCATCACCACCAACCAAGATTTTGAACTTATTGGCAGGATTTCCTTCAAGGTAAATTATGTAGCCCAATATGACAAAAATCATTCAAAAGGCAGACACTTGTCATCAGTAACCTACCAATACTTCATTACTTTACATCCATGAACATTGTTTATTTTTTGGACGAGGGATTAGGGATGCAAGAAGCGGGATAATAATTAATTGGCAGGGAATAAATTGTAAACCAATACGTGATTATCGTATTTTCACACTTCACTTCCAACTTCTTTCCTCCAAAGTATATTGTCAGCAAAAAAACCGCAAATAACATCATGGATTTATTTTTTAGGAAAAGTATCATTGCAGCTACAGGTCTCTTTCTTTGCCTGTTTCTCATCGTACATCTATCTGCCAACTGTATTCTACTTTTGCCAGAAACGACTGCAAGGGGAATGTACAATTCCTACTCCACCTTGTTGCGTGAAAACCCACTGATTCAATTGATTGCTTACGCATTGTATTTGTCCATTATTCTGCACACAGTCTATGCCTTATTGGTAACACTCCACAACAGGAAAGCCAAACCTCAAAAGTATGCGGTCAATCACACCAAGGAAAACAGTTCTTGGGCTTCGCAAAACATGGGCTTAATGGGCATGTTTATTTTACTCTTTATAGTCGTTCATTTGGCGAATTTTTGGGCAAGAATAAAATTGGGAATGGGAGAAGGTGTGGGTGTAGATAGCTTGGGGAATAAGGATGTTTACGAAGTGACGAGCAGTTTATTTCACAATATCTACTATGTGATGTTTTATTCTATTCTGATGGTTCCCTTGGGTTTTCACCTGCATCACGGATTGAAAAGTGCTTTTAAAACACTTGGTTTTTACCACAAAACGGGATTGAAAATCGTATCAAAAGTGGCTTTGGTGTATGCCCTTATTGTTTCCATTTTGTTTGGAATCATTCCATTTATCGTTTACTTCAAATAGAACCGAGCACTTCAAAAGAAGTTCACGAGATTTCTTTCGTAAAAAGTTGATATTGAAGTGATTTTTAAATTTTTATTCTCATTTTAATTTTCATTCATTCCACAGTATGATGTTAGATGCAAAAATTCCAGAAGGGAAATTGGAAGAAAAATGGCGAAATTATCAGGTCAAAAGCAAACTGATAAATCCTGCCAATAAGAAAAAACTGAATGTCATTGTTGTTGGTTCGGGCTTGTCGGGCGCAGGTGCAGCCGCAACCCTTGCCGAATTGGGCTATGATGTGCAGTGTTTTTGTTACCAAGATTCTGCTCGGCGGGCGCATTCTGTTGCGGCACAAGGAGGTGTGAATGCTGCCAAAAATTACCAGCATGATGGCGATAGTGTTTGGCGGATGTTTTACGATACGCTCAAAGGGGGCGATTTTCGGTCAAGAGAAGCCAATACCTATCGTTTGGCGGAATTGTCTGCTCCTTTGATTGACCACTTTACGCAGCAAGGTGTACCGTTTGCGAGAGAATATGGAGGCGTTTTGGTGAATCGAAGTTTTGGAGGAGTGCAAGTCCAGCGAACATTTTACGCCAGGGGACAAACTGGGCAACAGCTTTTATTGGCGGCTTATTCGCAATTGTCCAAGATGATTCGGGCGAAAAAAGTAAGTATGTTTCCACGAACCGAAATGTTGGATTTGGTGGTTATTGAAGGAAAAGCCAAGGGAATTATTGCAAGGGATTTGGTCACGGGTGAAATCAAACGTTTTGCAGCCGATGCCGTGGTGTTGGCAACTGGCGGATATTCAAGGGTTTTTAGACTATCCACTTTGGCGATTGGCTGCAATGGAAGTGCCATTTGGAAAGCCCACAAAAAGGGGGCATTTTTCGCCGCACCAAGCTTTACGCAAATTCACCCGACTGCTTTGCCACAATCAAGTGAAGCACAATCAAAACTGACTTTGATGTCCGAATCCTTGAGAAATGATGGACGAATTTGGGTTCCCAAACAAAAAGGCGATACCCGAAAAGCCAATGATATTCCCGAAAATGAAAGAGATTATTACTTGGAAAGGCGCTATCCGAGTTTTGGAAATTTAGCTCCTCGGGACATTGCTTCACGGGCTGCAAAGGAAAGAATTGATGGGGGTTATGGTGTTGGTAGATTGAAGAATGCGGTTTATCTGGACTTCAAACATCCGATTGAACAGTTTGGAGAAGAAACGATTAGAGACAGATATGGCAACCTTTTTAAGATGTACCAAAAGATTACGGGGGTCGATGCCTACAAACAACCGATGCAGATTTCTCCCGCTGCTCATTTCTCAATGGGTGGACTGTGGGTGGATTACGAATTGATGACCACGATTCCAGGATTGTATGCTGTGGGGGAATGCAATTTTTCTGACCACGGAGCGAATCGTCTGGGGGCAAATTCATTGCTTCAAGCCAGTGTGGATGGTTATTTCATTCTACCCAATACGATTAACAATTACCTCGCTTCAGAATTGAAGTCTGGACAAGTGACAACCGAACACCCTGAATTTGCGAAAGCAGAAAAGGAAGTGACCGAATATGTGCATCGCATACTGTCGGTCAATGGGACGAAAACAGTAGACCATTTTCATAGAGAATTGGGCAAAGTGATGTGGAAAGAGTGTGCGATGAGCCGCAACAAAGCGGGTTTGGAAAAAGCGATTCTGCAAATTGAAGCGATTCGTGAGGAGTTTTGGCGTGAGGTAAAAGTGACGGGTGAAGCGGATGAAATGAACACGGAATTGGAAAAAGCACTTCGTTTGGCGGACTTTATCGAACTCGGAATTTTGATGTGTATGGATGCTTTGCAGAGAGCGGAATCATGTGGCGCACATTTCCGTGAAGAATTTCAAACAGAGGAGGGGGAAGCCGTGCGAATAGACGAAGAATATGCCTATGTGTCTGCTTGGGAATATGCGAATGGCAGTTTCAATTTGCACAAAGAAGCCTTGGATTTTGAGTTTGTTAAACCTTCCGTAAGGAGCTATAAATAATACACAATGACAGTTATATTTCGAATTTGGAGACAAAACAATCCTACTGCAAAAGGGGGCTTCAAAAACTATGAAGTAGGTGAACTTACAGAAGATATGTCGTTTTTGGAAGCTCTTGACCACTTGAACGAAACCTTGGTTTTGAAAGACGAAAAGGTCATTGCCTATGAATACGATTGTCGGGAAGGCATTTGTGGGCAATGTGGGGTATTCATCAATGGTCGGGCGCATGGTCCACATCAAAATATGACGACTTGCCAGCTACACATGCGGAGTTTTCAGGAGGGCGAAACGATTACCGTCGAACCGTGGCGGGCAGATGCTTTTCCGATTATCAAGGACTTGGTCGTTGACCGTTCTTCCTTCGATAGAATCATCCAACAAGGTGCCTACATCACTGCCAAAACAGGAACAGCACCAGAAGCGAATGCTATTTTGATTGGTAAAGAAATTTCGGATAAAGCGATGGATGCCGCCGCCTGTATTGGCTGTGGAGCCTGTGTCGCTACCTGCAAAAACTCTTCGGCGGCCCTATTTACTGCCGCCAAAATCAACCACTTAAATTCCCTTCCACAAGGCAAACCCGAAGAGCATCGCCGAGTTTTGGACATGACCGCTCAAATGGCAAAAGAGGGTTTTGGTCACTGCTCCTTTACGGGTGCTTGTGAGGTCGAATGTCCTGAGGGTATTTCGATTGTGAATATTGCAGAAATGAACGCAAGGTATATGAAAGCGAAATTATTTGGGTGATTGTTTGAGTGTACAAAGAGTCCCAGTTATTTCTCCTTAGACAACTCTTTTACCTCTTGTCTGAGTTCGTGAAGTTTGCTGTAAATAGCATTGCTCATCACATAATTTTTCATGGGAAGAACGGGAGAGCCGGCATACATGCCCCTTTGGGTAATATCTTTAACAACTCCTGCACGGTGCATCAAATAAGCATCGTCACAGATATTTACGTGGTCTTTAATCATCGTCCCGCCACTTGCGACGACTCGGTTGCCCAATGTAGTGGAGCCTGCACAGAGGAATCCAGAAAGAATGATGCAATTTTCGCCCATCGTCACGTTGTGTGCAATGTGACACATATTGTCAATGATACAGCCTTTGCCAATGATGGTAGGCCCGTAAGTACCTCGGTCGATGGTTGTATTCGCTCCAACAGTCACCTTGTCACCTATTTCAACATTGCCTGTCTGAGGAATACGGTGGTGGTTGAAATACTGGTCTTGAGAAAATCCGAATCCCTCGCCCCCAATAACTGCATTTGACAAAATATGGCAATGGCTACCAATCTCACATTCCCAGCCGATGATTGCCCCAGGATGTATCTGTACGTGGTCGCTAATGACGGCATCGTGTTCAATGACGACATTCGCCATTATCGAGCAGTAATCTCCTATTTTCGCTCCTTGTTCTATGACTGTTCCTGGCCCCAAAGAGGTGTTTTCAGGAATGCTTACACTTTCGTGGACAATAGCGGAAGGGTGAATCCTTCCCCAACCCGAACGACGGTAATCGTGGTCTCCGTATTTTTGTTTTAGCAAAGCGTGGGAAATTCCAAGGTTGGTGCTGATAAAAAAGGCTGTTGTTTTGACTGCTTTTTTCGCTTCGCCCCAAAGGTTTTTGGGAATCACAATAGCCGAAACCTCATTTTCAATAGCCTGATGGAGGGCTTTGCTATTGGGAACAAATACCAAGTCTCCCTTTTTGCCTTTCTGGTAGGCAGCAATAGCAGTTATTACTACTTCTTTGTTTCCCTGAATTTCAAGCAATGCACACGCTGCGGCACTTTCCTCGAATATTTGCTGAGCTGTTTTATTCATTGTCACCAATTTGATAGTATAGATAGCTTACGGTGGATAAAAGTAGTGAAATATTTTTTAGGGGCGGTAATGGGTTTGGGGATAAAAACATAAGCTCAATTTCGTTCAAAGAACTGAACCATTTTCCTCCAATTTTTTGTTATAATTGCAAA
>JBGCDY010001069.1:0-6972 GCA_045105835.1 Chitinophagales bacterium | reverse complement strand
GGCCTCATAGGCTGCAATGGTAATATTGTCTTCTTGTAGGTGAAGATCCATAAACATTCTATCATCTAAGTGACAGCGTTCGACAATCACATGATAGCCCAACTCTAACCAACGTTTTAGCAAGAGTCTTCGCTGAATCATAAAGTTCAATTGCAGCAAATAACCATAATCTTTGGGTTGGTGAAATTGAAGCTTCATGAGAGGATGATGCAAAACTCGTTCGTTGATACACTTCAATTTTATTGAGTGATCTTGGCTCAAGTGACGAATGGTATTGATGAGGGTAGATTTTCCAGAGGCGGTATTTCCATTGATTGCAATGTATTTACCTCGGTAGTCATTGATAGGTAAGTCTATGTCTGTATTCCAATAACTATCAATCGGATGTGTATCTTTATAAGTCATTTTACAAACCAGTTTGGTATTTTTTTGATAAGAAATAATTCGTTTGTATCAAACTGGCAGCATTCACAAGCACAAAAAACGCAAGGCTCATTGAAAAATGAATTGAAGGATTTCAATAAGAGGTCAAATTACAAAATCTTTATAAAACGACAATCATTTAACAATAAGACATTTGAAAATTAACAATTTTTAAAGAATCAAATTCTAAACAAAAAATTATTTCATACAAAAAAGAAGAACCAAATACCGCTTCTTTTACCAAACACAATTTTAGCAATGAATAAACAATTAAAGTTAGCAAAACGTCCAGTTGGACTTCCAGACGCAGATACTTGGGTACTCGAAACTTCTCCAATTCCTACTCCAAAAGAAGGCGAAGTGCTTATCAAACAACTCTACATTTCATTAGATCCTGCCATGCGTGGATGGATGAATGATGTTCGTTCTTACATTCCTCCCGTTCAGATTGGAGAAGTAATGCGTGCAGGTTCGGTTGGTCAAGTCGTTGCTTCCAAGCATCCTCACTACAAAGAAGGAATGTATTTGGCAGGCTATGGCGGTGTCCAACAATACATTACAACTGATGGTTCTGGTGGATGGTATCCTGTTGACCCCAAACTTGCGCCCCTTCCTACCTATATCGGTACTTTGGGAATGCCTGGTATGACTGCTTATTTTGGAATCTTAGAAGTAGGCGCTATCAAAGAAGGCGAAACCGTATTGGTATCTGGTGCTGCTGGAGCAGTGGGAAGTATTGTAGGACAAGTTGCCAAAATCAAAGGCTGTCGTGTTGTAGGGATTGCAGGTGGTCCAGAGAAGTGCAAATATTTAATCGACGAATTGGGTTTTGATGGTGCGATTGACTACAAAAACGAAAACGTTGGTAAGGGCATCAAAAGAGAATGCCCAAAAGGAATTGATGTTTATTTTGACAATGTTGGAGGTGAAATTTTGGATATGGCTTTGGCAAGAATCCGCCGTCATGCCCGTATTGTTATTTGTGGAGCGATTTCGCAATACAATAATACAACGGCAATAAAAGGCCCGAGCAACTACTTGTCTCTCTTGGTCAATCGTGCCCGCATGGAGGGAATGGTTGTGATGGACTATGCAAAAGATTACAGAACTGCTGCAATGGAAATGGGTAAGTGGATTGCAGAAGGTAAAATGAAGTCAAAAGAAGATGTCTATGAAGGTATCGAGAATTTCCACCCAACATTTTTGCGCCTCTTCAATGGCGAAAAATTAGGGAAGTTAGTCTTGAAGATTGATGAATAGAAAAATAAGTTGACAAAAAATGGGAGCTTGGATAAATTCTAAGCTCCCATTTTTTTTATTGCTTGTATTTTTTTTACTCCATCAAATAAAACCTCGCTTCAATACAGCCTCAACATGAGTAATATCTAAGGAGATTAAGTTTTTGAATTCTTCATACAAAGCAGGTATTTTATCCAAATTTTTGAGGTGAAAAACTTGCTCTTCCAGCTTCAAAACACATTCTGCTAAATGCCCCAAACCAATCAACTGAATCGTGGATTTGATGTAGTGCAATTCAGAATATACCTTTTCCCAGTCTTCATCCAAGACTGCAAGATCCATTTTTTGAAGCGTAGGAGGCACTTGACCTAAGAAAAGTCGCAATATCTCTTTCATCGTAGACTGATTCCCTCCCATTCTTTCACTAAATTCAGCAAAGTAAACATTTGCCTCCTCCTCTACTACATCAACCTGAGGAACTTCCTTCAGAAAAATAGTTTTAAACCAAGAAAGCAATACAGTCGAATCGAAAGGTTTGCCCATATAGGCATTGATTTTCAAATCTTTTGCCCTTTCTTTTTCTTCCTCCGCATTACCTGCTGTCAATACAATCACAGGAACGAATTGATTGAGGTGTCCTTTTGTACCTTGAATTTCCCTCACCAAATCAATTCCATCACCATCTGGCAAACGCACATCTGCCAATAAACAATCAAATCGAGTTTCTTTCAGTTTTTGACGGGCTTGAGCGATGTCGTCTGCCAATTCCAACTGAAACTCATATTTTTCTAGCTGCTTAACCGCAACCAGCTGATTGATTTCATTGTCTTCAAGAATCAACAATTTCTTGTTTGACCAGCTATCCACCTCTTCTTTTTTCTCAATATTCTTACTCCTCACCACGTCAATTTCCTCTTTGGATGCCAATAAGAAAGGCACTTCAATACTAAAAGTACTTCCAACTCCTTCACGACTTTTTACTTCAATTGAGCCGCCCATCAATTGTATCAACTGTTTGACAATACTCAACCCAAGACCTGTTCCTTCGTAGTGATAACCTTCTTTATCAATTACTTGGTCAAAGCTACCAAAAATCTGCCCCAGTTTATCTTCTGCAATCCCTATACCTGTATCACTCACTTCAAATCTCAGATTCAATTCCTTGTCGGTACGACTAAGCAGTCTAGTCGTCAAATGAACTTGCCCCTCTGTCGTAAACTTAATGGCATTGTTCAGCAAATTCAATAAAATCTGATACATCCTCACCCTATCACCCATCACATAATCAGGTAATTCCCTATTGGATTGAACAAACAAGTTTAGTCCTTTCTTCTTCGCTTTCATTTCCAAAAGCACCTGCAAATCTTGCAGCAAATCAGGAAGGGAGAAAATCTTCGTGACAATTTTTAATTTACCAGCATTGAGTTTACCAATATCCAACAAATCATTGATGATAATCAGTAAGTTATCAGCCGAATTGTTCGCTACCTTGACATACTTTCTTTGTTCAGGATTCAATTTGGTACCCAACAATAGGTCGGTCATTCCCATAATCCCATTCAAGGGCGTTCGCAACTCATGGCTTACATTGGAGAAAAATTGTTCTTTGAACTTCAATCGCTTCTCAATCAGCTGACTCTGAGTCTCAATCTTGCTTTTTTGTTTTTCAATTTCTTCTTTTTGCTTCGTAATTTCTTCAGTACGTTTGTCTACTTCTTGCTCCAAATTGTCGTACAGCAAAGCATTATTTAGCGAAATAGCCGCCTGAATGCCCAGTAGGTTGAGCAACTCTACTCGATTTTGAGTGAAGGCATTGTTCACCTTGTTGTTTTCGAGGTAAAGTATTCCAAGCAACTTACCTTGATTCATAATAGGAGTGCATAAAATAGATTTGGGTTTGTTCTTCTGAATGTAAACACACTGAGCAAACTGTTCATCTTTCGTTGCATCATTCAACACAACTGTTTGTACACTACGAGAGACATAATAAGCTATCTTATCAGAAAGAACCTGTTTCTCACTGTTCACGTTTTGTACTAAGTGAGAATCAATCAACACAATTCCTTTTTCTACATCGTGATAATCCGAAGCCTTGTATGGTGGTTGGTAATTGTACGCTACTTTAATGTAAAGGTCTTTGTCTTTTACAAGCATAAAGAAGCCCCTTTCTGCGCCTGCATTTTCTGTAATGATTTGCATCATTTTTTGCATCAAATCTTTCAGGTTCACCTCTTGTGAAATCGTTTGTGATGCGTTTATAAAACTCTGCATGTCAAACGAATCCAAGCCTCCCGACGATGAAGAAGCAATCGTATGCTCAGCAGTAGAGAATAAGGGTACTTTCTCAAAATAATGCGGGAATTCTTTTTTCAATTCAATGGATAGTGCATATGCTCCCCATCTTCGGTAACTCTCATAGGCCCCTTGCATGTAGCTTCTTAGCAAGTGTTTTTCGCCCTTATCCTTATAGAAGCGTCCAGCTAATTCATAGGCAAGTCCTTCTTCTTGTATATATTGATTCTTGTATGCCTTATCAATCGCTTTGTCATAAAAACTTCTGGCCTTTTCGTGATTGTTCAGCACTCGATGCCTCTCTGCTTCCACTAAAAAATATTTGTGCAGAAAATTCATAGGCGCATGTTTTGCCCATGTTTTCATTTTGCGCTGATTTGCCCTAACTTTCTTTAGTGCAACTTTCTGTTCTTTTCGAGGTAATTGATGATAACATCCCAAAAATGCAAGCGAATTGTAGAAATGATACAAAGGAACTATGGGTGTGCTCACCGCTGCCTTCAAATACTCTTCCATTTTGCGAGTACTTTCCAATGCCTCCTCATATTTTCTAAAATAAATCGACAGTTGTGCACTGAATAGATAATGCGTACAAAGTAAGTTCTTGTCTTTGCTCTTTTCAAAAACCTCTAACATCTCTTTGGCATTGTAAAAGATGCCGTTTAGCTGGTGAGGAGTTTTCGAGGTAAGATTAAAATTTTCAAGCACTTGTTTTAGCATAACTACCAAAGGCAGCATTCTCTCTTGCTTAAACTCTTCAATTTCTTCCATCCCGCTTTGAGTCTCACGTTGAAGGGCGTGAATAGGTGACCCTACCAAAAAACTATGAGATAGGTAGAAGTAAGAAATTAGGCTCGCCATTTCTAAATCACCATCTTTCAAAGCAATTTCAGAAGCCCTTTTGAGGGGCTGTATGCTTTTTCGCAAATGTTCCTTCCAAGGAAAAATCATCTGATTGACAATCATCATCGTGCGGGCTCTATTCGCAGGATGCTTGTATTTTTTCATCAGATTGAGTGCCAGTTTCCCAAACTCATACCCTTTTTCTATTTTGCCCAAGTATCCACAAAGGATAATGCCATAAGCAGAGTAAGCAAAAGAGGAAAAAGTATTGTTCCCATATTGTATTGATAATTGAACCATCTTCATTACCAATAGAGGCATTAAGTTGGGCTTGGTCCAGTAAGCAGCCGTTCCTGTTGGAGCCAAAACTTTTACTACCGCCAGCAACTGCTCATTCTTCATTTCGGGGTGTTGAAGCAATGAAGCTATTGGATACCTCATCAACATCATTTCTGTTTTCACAACATTCCCAAATATTTGCAGGTCTTTGGGCTCTTGAGGAAATGTAACCCCCAGTTTTTTGAGTGTTTGTTCCCCCAGGTTTACCGCCTCCAAAAGCTGATTGCTTTTTATGTGAGATTGTATCTGCACATTTCGGACTTTAATACTGTCCGCCACTGTACGAACTTTGGACAGTGTAATCTCTATCATTTCTTGAGCAACCCTATTTTCGTTGCTCATATAAGCTGCCTCTGTCGCCATTTCGTAAAGTTCCAGAGCAGTCTGATAATCTGTTTCGAATACATCTTGACCAAACAAGTCAATAGATTGTTGCAAATAAAAATTAGCTGCTTTGTATGCAGCCGAAGCTTTTGCTTTTTTACCCGCAATTAGATTCAAATGAGCAAGTTCCTTCTGGTCATTTTGATTGGTTATAAATTTTTTCCCACTATTTAGGTGCTTAACAATCTCGAATATTTGCTCGGAGACTACTTTGTTATTCTTCAATAATCCAGAAGCAGTTTTCTTCGCCTTCTCCAATAGCAAACCACCTATTTCGCAATGGACTTCCTGCTTTCTCTCCTCTCCAAGAAGCGAGTAAAAAGCTTTTTGCACATGATCGTGTGCAAACTGGTAAATGGTTTCTTTGGAAACGTCCATGGAAGCATCTATATAAAGATAGACACTTGTAGGCACAATAAATCCATCTGCAATGGCAGGCAACAAATCCTCTATTACCGAATCCTTTGAATCATCCGTTTGAGATAAAGACAAAAGGGTGTCCATATCAAAACGACTCCCTATACAAGCTGCCAATCGTAATTTTTCGATAGCAGGTTGGGGGAGTTTCTGCACTTTTTGTAGCATCAATTCCACTACATTGTCAGTGAAACCCTGCTGATGGATTGCCTCTATGTTCCCCTCCCACTGTCGGGTGTCATCATTGAAGTACAATAAGCCCTCTTCATACAGCGATTTCAAAAATTGTCGTACGAAAAAAGCATTGCCCCGTGTTTTCTCGTGTACCAACCCTGCCAAACGTGCACCAAAAACCTTTGCACAATTCAAGGTTTCACTAAGGATTAGGTGAACATGATTCAAATTGAGGTTTTGGAGCAAAAACGAATGAATAGAGGCAGTTTCTTTTTGTTCTAAAACGGCTCTAATATCATTGGTCGCAACAGAAAAAGGGTGATTTTGAGGGGTTTCATTGTGGCGATAAGCGCCTATCAAAAACATGTATTGACCTTTGGGATTGGTCGTGATTCCCTTCAATAAATCTATTGAGGCTTGATCAGCCCATTGCCAGTCATCAATGAACAAAACCAATGGATGGCGTTCTTGGGCAATAGCAGTAATAAAATTTTGGAGGACATAATTGAAGCGATTCTGAGCCTCAACCCCTACAAGTTTTTTCACATCAGGTTGTTCTCCAATAATTAGCTGCACCTTAGGCACCAAGTCAATCAGCAATTTACCTAAATCGCCTACTGCTTCCAATATCAGGTTTTTCCAATATTCAATTATATCTGTGTTTTCAGAAAGCAATAAATTCAGCAAGCCATTGAAGGCCTGAATGAAACCATAGTATGGTACGTCTTTTTGAAATTGATTGAATTTTCCGTCAATAAAAAGGCCTCTTTTTCCAGTGATAGATTTGTAAATCTCGCTTATCAAAGCTGATTTACCCACTCCAGAATAACCTCCTACCAACAACAGATCGGAAGAGCGTCG
>JBGCDY010001068.1:0-5470 GCA_045105835.1 Chitinophagales bacterium | reverse complement strand
TGATGGCTGCAATGCGGTAAAAAAGCCCCAACATAATGAACAAAGCACTCACTATCGCCACTCCAAAAAGTACATACATTCCCGTTTCGTCCAGAGGCTGTACCCACTCGAATCCATAAAATTTGAAGAAGAATCGAGGTTCTAAATACAGTTTTTCAATCCAACCATTCCACACAAAACGCAAACTCCCCCACATCATCAATGCACCGAATAAGATGCGAAAGGTGATGAGGGGGGAGATGGAAGTTTGTTTTATGGTCATATTGTTTTATTGCTGAGTTGTTGAATGGCTAAATTGTTTTATGCGTTTGGTGTGCAACAGTAAAACAATACAGTCATTTAATCCTATAATCTAATCCGAATCACTTGGATTGTCAATGTAAGTAATGGCTACACACAAAACAGAAGGCAAATCCGTCTTGATATTTACAACCTGTTTGGTCACTTCATTGTAGGCATTTTCAGCCGCCGTTACATCTGCTTCAATTTGAGCTGAAAGAGGAGAGTTTAAGGCGTTTAGGCTGTTGAAGGCAGCGGTGAATTGAGCTTTGATTAAGTCATTCAAAGGTTGCCCATTTTTTTCGGCTTTGGCATTGACCAAATAATCATCTAATCCCAAACTATTTGCACCTATGTATAAGTTTTGACTTGCTTCCAGAGCGACCTTCGCGAGTTCCAGAGACTGACCACTGTAGAATGCCTCAACTCTATCAGGATTTGCAAAAAACAATGTCAATACACCAGAAGGGATACCCAATTTTTCACGCTTGATAAGTTCGTAATTGGCGTTGAATTGATTGATAATCAAACTCAGTGAAGTTCCTGCTGCGGTGCCTGTATTGTTGATGAAAGTTTCGTCGTAACCATTGACCCAAGCATTGTAAGTGTGGTTCACTCGTTCTTGAATATCTGCAACTACATCCTGTAAATACCGCTCATAATCTGCAATATCCTCTTCTAAATATCGACTGATAATCGCATTGTCATCTTTTCCAATTCCGTACAAAAGGTAATCTATTGCAGGAAAGCCTTTGTCGTAGTTATCGGGTTGGTCGAAATCGTAAATAAGGGTTTGGATATTGGTTTTGGTCATTACGGTATCCAAAGGAAAATTATTTACACTGCTTCGTAGGGAAACTTCTTCGGCAGGACCAAAATTGTATTGTGCCGATTTTTGCCAACTGGTATAAGCAGCAATGTAGGAAGTGCGTAGGGCTTCCAAGGTAGTGATGTCATAAGTTGAAGTAAATACTTCGGTTTTTGAAGCCATGTCATCTACCTTTGCCTTCAAATCGGTGTAGTTCGGCAAAATGAGATTGTCAGCTATGTTTTGAAACATTGCCTTTTGGTCGAAATCACCTCCACAACTTGAAGTTTCGCCTCCATTATCGTCTTTGCAGGCATTGAAGGTGAAAAGGAAGATGGATAGTAGAAAAAATACTTTTTTCATTGTAAGTAAATTATATTTTTTTATCAAAAACCGTGAACAGAGACAAGGGTAGTTTTACCTCTTTGAGGTTATTCCTCTTTCATGATGATAGCCCGTTTTTTGAATACTAAAACTACCGTTGTCTTTCTTTTTATTGTTCTTAAAATTCATCTTTTTGAGCCTCCAATCCATAAGCCGCAGCCAAATCATCTTTCGCTTTCTGCAAATTGGCAAGATTGGCATTGTAGAGATTCATAGAAGAGAAGTCCGCACTACCTGCTATCAAAGTAAGTAGGTCAGAAACAGCTTGGTTGTCGATTTGTTTAGTAGGATTGAACTGTATGGCATAGACAAAAGCAATGGCTTCGGATAAACTGTGACTTCTCAAAGCCATGTCATCAAAATTGGCAATGCCTGAATTTAGGTAATGCAATGCTGTACCAACTGTCACCAATTCCCAAGCGTTACGAACCTCTGCAATGGCACCATTACGTGTATCCAAATCACCATTAGAGATAGCTGCTCTTCCTTTCAAGAAGCCATCCATAGCGAGTTGATTTGTGTTCAATAAAGCATCTCGACCATTGCAGTAATTTCCCCAAAAGAAGAGCCCGTCGGTACTCGTAGGAAAATCAATGGGGACACCAAAGTAGCCAAAAGCTTCATCCCAATGGTGTGCCATTGCAGTGCCTTCCCCTTCTTCAACCACCTCATTGTCCACGTTCATTTTGTCGTCACCAAAATAAACCGCAGTAGATTGGTAGAACAAACAGGCTCCCATCAAACCCTTTTCGATTAGTTGGGTATATTCTACACCGTCGTCTCCTACTAAATATTGCTTAGTACCGTCTGCACTTTCAATAACACCCGAAACGCCTTCACTACCTGCGGTAGTAGATTGACTTGCGACTGCCATTTCATCCATCAGTGCTTCAAAATCTGAACGAACTCCTTCAAAAGTTTTGCTCTTGAGTTGTTTGGAATCATCATAGTTACCTGCCCATTGTGCATTTGCAGCATCATTGGCATACATAGCTTTCATGCGGGTTGCATCTAAGACTATTCCCGAAGTGTTGGCTGTGTTCATGTATGATTTTAGCTCATTGAGCATAGAAAGCCGTTGGGTTTGACCACTGTAACTGACATTTTCAAAACTATAAATGCTGGGAATATTGTATGCAGGGGCATCATCGTCATCTTTGTCACAACCGATGGACAAAACAACAAAGGCAAGTAGGATAAATGTAAAATAGGATTTTAACTGTATCATCGCTGCAAAGGTATTTAATTTTAATTAGACTAATTCTAAATAAGAACCATTGCTGCAAAAGTATGACTTAAATATTGCGCTTACAATACTATTAATTGGGTAATCGAACTAACGAATTTTGTGGGTTTTGTACCTAAGTTTAGGTACATCGTTTGATGATACTTAGTTTGTGGGAGTATTTTTTGGTTTCGACATTGAAGATGCCTGATTCATGGAGTTTGTCGACTCTTACCTTGCCACTTGCATGAATGATACTGTTGTTATTCAACACGATACCTACATGAATGACTTTTCCTGCATCATTGTTGAAGAAAGCCAAATCACCTGCTTTGACTTCCGGAAATTCGATTGTATCACCAACTTCAGCTTGTTGATAAGCATCACGAGGGATGGTGATGTTACCGAGTTTGAATGCCATTTGGGTAAGACCAGAACAATCAATTCCGAATGGAGAGCGTCCGCCCCAAAGGTAGGGCGCTTGTAAGTATTTGAAGGCAAAACCAATAATTTGTTGGGGGCTTGCTTTGTCTTTGCCCGCTTTGTGGTTTGTTTCACCCAAATAGGTGTAGTTTTTATTGGCGACTTGGGCTTTTCTGCCATTGAAGTGGGGGAGGACACTACCTAACAGAATGGGGAAGTATTCGGAAATATGCAGAACGGAGTGCATGATTTCTAAGGCGTGAATGGGAGTTTGTTTTTGAAGGTTTTGATGTTCTTCTTGAGGCAGGTTTAGAAATTGTTTTTCGTCAATCCAGCCCTTGTATTGGTCAAAAGTGGTTTGGATTTGTACCCATTGGCGGTCTTGTTTCAATACTTCAAATGTTTCACCAAATAGGAGTTGGTTGACCATTTCGCTTTTGTCGGAAGCTTCTGCTCGCATAGGAATGAGGGCGAGGTGAACGATGCCAAATTGAGTTGTAGTTGATTTCATAATGGAGATATTGATTTATTGTTGAATGGTTTTATTGCTGTATTGTTCGCTTATATGGCAAAAACCCACCTCTACATTTTCAAATAGAGGTGGGTTTCTTGTATTGCTTTCAAATTTGGTGTATACAACACCCAGCAATACAGCCATAAAATAATTTAGCCATCAAAAAGATTAGGCATTGCTGTCTTTCGCAAATTCGCCTGCTTGTGTTACCCAGTTGTCTCTTTCGATACGACCAGGGAAGAATTTGATAACATCGGTAACGGTTTCGACATCAGATTTCAAGAAGCAAGAAATTTGACGGAAAGTGTAGATTCCCAATGCGTTCAGTTTCTTTTCGATGAAAGGCCCGATTCCTTTGATGCGCTTCAAATCGTCTTTGTCAGAAGCAGATTCTCGTCCGATTCGGTCAAAATCAATTCTACGAGACTGTTTTGAAAGCTGGGCAAGTGAGTCATCTTTAGAAAGTTCTGCAAAGATTCCTTTTGCTTGTGGCACCCATTTGTCTCTTTCGATACGTCCAGGGAAGAATTCAATTGCATCGGTCACGTCATCAATGTCGCTGTTGTCGAAACTGGCGATTTGTTTGAAGGTAAAGATACCAAGCGCATTCAGTTTTCTTTCGATGAAAGGCCCGATTCCTTTGATTCGCTGCAAATCGTCTCTGTCTGCTTCGTCTGCTCGTCCAATTTTGTCAAAATTGATGTTGGCAGCCTTGTCTTTGATTTGCATCAAAACAGCATCTTCTTTACTCACTTCGCCTGTGCCATAAGCATTTTGAGGAGTATCATTCACTGCTGTTGCATCCGCTAATTTGTCAAGACACTCTGCACAATCTTCTTGAAGTTGAGTCGCTTGTGCTTTCAACTTGTCGTAATTGTCTTCTGCATCTTCCAAAGCTTCTTTCAAGTCATCAGCTTCCTTTTGCTTGCCTCTGAGTTCTTGTTCCAAAGAGGTGTAGAGGTTGATCTGTTCGTTGAACTGCAATTGAAGTGCATGGTATGCTTGTTCTTTTGCAGCTACGGTTTCTTCCAATTGACCATTGGTTGATTCTTGCTCACTTAATTTTCCTTTCAACTCATTGAATTCTTCTTCTGCTGCATCCAGACGGTTGAGGTAAAAGGCACAATCTTCTTGAAGTTGAGTAGCTTGCGCTTTCAATACTCCATGTTCTTCCATTGCTCTTTCATGCTCATCCAGCAATTCATCGTATTCTTTAGAAGTCGCGTCTAAACGAGCGATGTAAGAAGCATTGTCGGTTTCTAACTGTGAAGCTTGCGATTGAAGTGCATTGAGACTTGTTTCTTTTTCACCAAATTGCTGCTGCAATAAAGCATATACACCCATTTGTGCCGTATATGTTGATTGAAGCTCACTATTTGCTGTTTCTTGTGTATCCAGTTTGCCTTTCAAGTCATTGGCTGCTTTTTCTGCAGCTTCTAAGCGACTGGCATAAGCATCTGCATCAGCTTGGATTTGAGCAGCCTGAGCTTTCAATGCAGCATGTTTTTCTGTTTCTACTTCATATTGTCCTAACAATTCATCGTATTCTTTAGAAGCAGCGTCTAAACGAGCGATGTAAGAAGCATTGTCGGTTTCCAACTGTGAAGTCTGCGATTGCAGTGCATTGAGGCTTGTTTCTTTTTCGCCAAATTGCTGTTGCAATAAAGCGTATACACCCATTTGTGCGGTATGAGTAGATTGAAGTTCGTTTTGGGCAGCCTCTTGTTCTGCCAATTTTCCTTTCAATTCATTAAATTCGGCTTCTGCCGCATCTAAGCGATTGAGATAGAATGCAGAATCTTCTTGTAGTTGATTGGCTTGTGCTTGGATTGTATCG
>JBGCDY010001067.1:0-3597 GCA_045105835.1 Chitinophagales bacterium | reverse complement strand
CTTCAACTCGACCGAAAGCTCTCCAACAGACGTGTTTATCCTGCTATCAATGTGATAGCATCGAGTACCCGTCGAGAAGATTTATTACTCGATCGAGACGTGCTTCAACGCATGTGGATACTTCGAAATCACTTTGCGGATATGAATACCGAAGAAGCTATGAACTTCTTACTCAACCACATGAGAGGTACTCGTTCCAACGAAGAATTTTTAATCTCAATGAACGGTTAGCAAAAGAATAAGTGTAATTGCAAAACCAAAGACAATACCTTGTATGTTTGATTTTGCAATTGCATTTTAATTTATTGATTTTATTTTTGTATTCTACCAATAAATGCTAAATTTGCATCCCAATTATAAAAAGCAAGGAAAATGAAACGTACATTTCAACCATCAAGGCGAAAAAGAAAGAACAAACACGGTTTTAGAGAGCGAATGAGCAGCAAAAGCGGTCGCAAAATCTTGGCACGTAGAAGAGCCAAAGGAAGATGCAAGCTAACTGTTTCTGACGAACTGAGATTGAAGTAATTCCTTTTTTAAGAATTCTATTCAGTACACAAGTACAATTATTTTGTATTTGAATCATATTTCTGAATCTAATTTTTAAAAAACGTCTTTTTCTACATATTTGAATATGGCAATCAAACTATAATAGCTTGGTTGCCATATTGTTATTTTTATACTTCAAAGAAGAAATGACCAATGACCGCCCCCGCCTAACCTTCCACAAAGCGGAACGCCTCAAAAGCGATAAGATCATCGACCAATTGTTTGATAAAAGGCAGTCTAAATCAAAAGTCATTTATCCCTTCCGAATCGTGTGGCTCGAAACACAGCTTACCACTCCATTCCCCATACAGTGTATGGTAAGTGTCCCTAAACGATTCATTCCCAAAGCCAATAAGCGAAACCTAATCAAAAGACAGGCACGAGAGGCTTACCGTCAAAACAAGCATTTACTATACGATTTGCTCACCGAACCTTTACCACAAAAGGAAAATGAGGGTGAACTATTAAACAAAAAACCAACTATTCAGTTGGCTTTGATGTTTATCTATTTGGGCAAAAAGCCCCTTCCCTACTCTTTGATTTATGGAAAAATGTGTGCTTCTATCAGATACCTAAGCAATCAATACCGCCATGCAAAACATCCGAAAAGTAATTGATTTCCTTCTTACTCCTCTGAAGTTTTTCTTTTTATTACTAATAAAATTCTCCCGCAGAGCCATTTCTCCCTACAAAATGCCCTCTTGCCGCTATACCCCCACTTGCTCACAATATGCCCTTGAAGCCCTGCAAAAACATGGTTTTCTATACGGTAGTTTTCTGACTGTCAAGCGCATATTGTCCTGCAATCCTTGGGGCGGACACGGACACGACCCTGTGCCTTAGATTGGTGGATTGGTAACTGGTAACTGGTAACTGGTAACTGGTAACTGGTAAATAGATACTTGTATTTAGTGTCGGAACAGAACCTGCAATATACTTGTGTTTATTCATTTTAAAAGCAACTCACTTCAATCCACCAATAACCAGTCACCAATCCACCACCCCACTAATAATCAATTACTTGCTGCTCCACCATTTCAGGTAATTCCCTAAAATCATAGTGTTGATTTCTCAGTTGAGGCGTAAAACCCGCATCAACAATGGCTTGTTGAATGTCATTTGAAGTAAAACGGTGGGGAGCACCTGCTGCCGATACCACATTTTCTTCAATCATAATCGACCCAAAATCATTTGCACCTGCATGTAAACAGATTTGACCAACTGCCTTTCCGACCGTCAACCAAGAAGCCTGAATATTGTGAATATTCGACAACATGATTCGGCTCAAAGCAATCATCCGCACATATTCATCACCTGTCACCTCATTGCGGACATCTCGAATACGACGAAGCATGGTATCTTCATCCTGATAAGGCCAAGGAATAAAGGCTAAAAATCCGTTTGCTCCTTCTGGCTTCATCGCTTGTATCTCTCTGATTCTCACCAAATGTTCCATGCGTTCCTCAATCGTTTCCACATGCCCAAACATCATCGTTGCCGAAGTCGTCAGCCCCAATTGATGCGCCACACGCATGACCTCCAACCATTCATCCGAACCACATTTACCATTTGCGATATTGTAACGAACCCTATCCACCAAAATCTCCGCACCTGCTCCAGGCAAAGAATCCAAACCTGCTTCCATCAAAGCCTCCAAGACCTCTCGGTGGCTCTTTTTGTCAATCTTCGCAATGTGTGCAATCTCTGGTGGTCCCAAAGCATGAAGCTTCAAATTGGGATACAAAGTCTTCAATTCCCGAAACAAATCGGCATAATAATCCACACCCAAATCAGGGTGATGTCCGCCCTGCAACAACAACTGTTCACCCCCATAGCGAAAAGTTTCTTCAATCTTTTGCTTATACGTTTCGATACTCGTAATGTAGGCTTCATCAGCAAATTTGGGAGACGGTGGCACAAAGAAATTGCAGAATTTGCAGTTTGCCACACACACATTGGTCGTGTTTACATTGCGGTCAATGATCCAGGTCACCTTGCCCAAAGTGTCTTTTTTGTGGTATTTTCGCAACTCATTGCCCACATACATCAATTCAGCAGTCGTGGCATTGTGAAACAAAAATGTACCTTCTTCGATGGTCAAAGGTTCTGCCTTGCCATAGTGAGATTGAATCGCTCTATTGAGGAGTTTGGAGGTGTTCATATAAACTAATTTGTTTTGTATTATTATACTGTGCTTTATGATGATTCTGTAACGGCGGTTTCAACCGCTGACACACTCTGACTTATTTTATTTGAAGCAGTAGCTTCGATATTTTTTATTAGAACCAAGCTATTCTTACACTATGCTTGCAGCGATTGAAATCGCCGTTACCGAAAAAACATTTAAAGACACAACTCTTGCAAATTTAAGACAATTGCATGGACTAATGAAATAATACCCAAAGGCATCAAATAGTTTTCAAAACTTTCAGTATTTTTTGAAAATTCACCAACTTCAATCCCAACCACATGAAAATCACCTTCATACAAACAGGCGGAACCATCGACAAAGATTACCCAAAAGCCACCAATGGTTGGGCTTTTGAAATAGGAGAGCCAGCCTTCAAAAGAATCTTAGAACGTTTGAATCCATCTTTTGAAGCCGAGTTCATTCCATTGCTTCAAAAAGACAGCTTGGAAATCACCCATGAAGACCGTCAATTACTCTACAACACTTGCCTTCAAACCAACTCTACTAAAATCATTATCACCCACGGCACGGACACTTTGATAGAAACAGCAGTTTTTTAGAAAGTTTGAATATTCCTCAGAAAGCCATTATACTGACAGGTGCCATGCGTCCCGAACGTTTCCGCAATTCGGATGCGGATATTCATTTGGGTTTGGCAATTGGAGCAGTGAATGTATTGCAAGAAGGAGTTTATATTGCGATGCACGGACAAATCATTCCTGCCAATCAAACCACAAGAAATTTAGAAACAGGGCGATTTCATTCCTTGTAATTTTGAAGGCAACCGAAGCTACAGAAGCTTCAAATTGAGACTACGGAAGTTTTAAAAACTTCCGTAGTCTTAGGATATTGCTATC
>JBGCDY010001066.1:0-1973 GCA_045105835.1 Chitinophagales bacterium | reverse complement strand
TGTTCCCAAAACGGTTTGTAGTAAAAGTTGTTGAGGCTGTCGTATAGAACGACGTGACTACCAAATTCGGCAGCACTTTTTTGGGGGGTCGCATGGTCAAAGGACTGTCCCATGCCCGTTTTGATGAAGGTTTCGTAGATTTCTTGGTGGCAACTTTGACAGGCTTGCATACCTACATATTTGACCGTATCGTGTAGGTTTTGATAGGGCAAATCGGAGGTGACAGCTTTATTTGTTGGGTCTTGATTCGATGGAGATTGGCAGACGACAAATAAGGCGATGCAGGTGAAAAGGATGCTTATTAAGAGCGTATTGCGTTTCATAATAGGTTATTTGTCTTTCATCCCCAGTTGTTTTTTGATAGCAAGTTCTATCTTAATCATATCTTCTTTTGTGACATAACCAGCCTTGTTATCCAAACGTTCTTTGCTAACAGTTGTGAGTTGGTCTATGATGGCTTTGGAAGCTTTACCATCAAAAGAAATTTTTACTTCACTGGGGTAAATTTTGCCGACAGTTCGACTTAGAGGAACAACTTGGTAACGTCCCAAAACTTTATTGACGATATTGTTGCTTAGAATAATAGCAGGTCTTTCTTTTCTTATTTCACTACCAATAGAAGGAGAAAAATTAACCCACCATATATCGCCACGTTTTACTCTGAGTTTACTTTTTGCCATGTAATTTTGTATTTACCAATCTAAGTTTCTAAGTCCATTTTTTTCATCATCTGCCATTTCTTTATAGGCAATTTCTAATTCACTGTATTCTTCTTTTGAAAGAGAGGCTACATAATCATCACATTCTTCTGGGTTATCCTCAACAATTTTTGAACTTAAATCCCACTTTTCAAGCTCATCAAATTTTCTAATACCTTTTTCCTCATCATCCGCCATTTCTTGATAAGCAGCTTCCATGTCTTTTTCATCAGAGCTTACTTCTTCTACTGTCGGAATGGTTCCAATATCCATCAATAGTTGATAGACCTTTTGGAGTTCATTTCCTGTTAATTTATCTATGGTACGGAATATTTCGAGTTTGATATCTGACTCTATCATTTTTAAAAGTATTTACTCCAAAGATAGTATTTTTGACTAAAATTTCGCCAAACAAAAGATATGAAATCTCTCAACAAACGTTTTAGAAGTTCCTTATTGCTCTACAACATCGTGTTGTTCGTTTACTATTTCATCCTTCGCATAGCTGCATTTTTTCACCCCAAAGCCCAAAAGTGGGTGGCAGGAAGAAAGGGCTTGCTGCAAAAAGTAGCGGGTGATTTTGAGGGTTTAGAACAGAGTATTAAGGACAAACAACGAAAGGTGATTTGGGTTCATGTGGCGAGTTTGGGGGAGTTTGAACAGGGCAGACCCATTATGGAAGCCCTCAAAAAACAGCATCCCGATTGTGTATTGGTTTTGACCTTTTTCTCTCCATCGGGCTACGAAATCCGCAAAAATTATCCCATTGCAGACCATGTATATTACCTTCCTTTGGATAGCCAAAAGAATGCGGAAGCTTTTGTTGGAGCGGTGAAACCTGATTTGGTGGTGTTTGTGAAATACGAATTTTGGTACTACTATTTCCAAACATTGCAGCAGCGAAACATTCCCATTTTTATCATCTCCGCCATTTTTCGCCCCGAACAGCATTTCTTCAAATGGTATGGCAGTTTGTTTCGAGTCTTATTGGAGTTTTGCGAGCATATTTTTGTGCAAAATAAGGAATCACTTCAATTGTTGGAAGGGATTGGTATTGAGAAAGTGAGTATTGCAGGAGATACTCGATTGGACAGAGTGTTTGAAAACAGTCAGGCTGCAAAGGTAGTTCCGGTTGTCGAAGCCTTCAAAGGCAATTCCACGCTTTGGGTAGCAGGCAGTACTTGGTCAAAAGATGAAGAAATCTTAGCCCGTTTTTTTGAGCAAAAGGAAAAGGCGAAATCCGTCCACCGTCCATCGTCCACCGTCAGTCGCCTA
>JBGCDY010001065.1:0-5011 GCA_045105835.1 Chitinophagales bacterium | reverse complement strand
ATGGTCTTTGACACCAGTACCCGAACAGTTCGCACAGCAGGACCAATTGGGGTGAGTTTTATGGGCGAACGTTATGTCAACAGAATGATTGATGGTTACATCGAATTTGGTTTGAGAAGAAGCGGAGATTACTTCGACATCTATTTGAGTTGGAGCCAGACGAAGGAGGCAAACGTCCTTGGTACTATTTCACCTACAAAAAAGGTACAATGATGATTCTAAGTTCTGAACCAGAATTCAACCAACAAATAGCCGATATGAAGGAAAAGAACCGCATGAAAGCAGACAAAAAACGAGGGCTTGCTTATCAATACATGCTCGCTCCAATGACCAAGCGAAACAACTTTGTGGCTCGTATGAAAACGGCTGCAAGTAGTGATGCCTTGGAGAAAGAGGAAGGTAAATAGAACTATAAAATTATCTTCAATGTAACAAAAGATGTGTTGGTTTTCAGTAAAGCCAGCACATTTTTTTTATTTTTGAGAGACTTCAAATATTTTGAAACCAAGCCTCAAAACCAACGCAACATCCCCCTCGCCCCCTTCAAAGGGGAAATTTAAATTTGAGTTTTTCATTTTTACCCTTAACCAATATGAGCAAATCAATTCTACTCCTAAACGGCCCCAACCTCAACCTACTCGGCAAAAGAGAGCCCCAAATCTATGGCTACGAAACCTTGGAGGATGTCAACAATCAATGTATCGAACTGGGCAAAAAATTGGGCATTGAGGTGATTTGTAAACAAGCCAATTCGGAAGGTACTTTGATTGACCACATCCACACTGCCCGAACCGAAAACAATGCCATCATCATCAATCCTGGTGGATATACCCACACCTCTATTGCAATAAGAGACGCTTTAGCAGCCTCGGACTTACCCATTTTTGAAGTCCACATCTCGAATGTCCACAAACGAGAAGCTTTTCGTCATTTTTCTTATGTGAGCGGTATTGCAGTAGGTGTGATATGTGGTTTGGGAACAATCGGGTATCAATTGGCATTGCGGGCGGCGGCAAAGCATTTGAAGGATAAATGACAGATTTTAACTTGAGGTATATTTATCAACAAGTTTTTGTTTGAGTTTGCATTTGATTTTTGAACTTGCATTTGATTTAAACTCCATGCGCCAACCTCACCACCATTTCTCGAATCAGTTCCTCTTGAGCAGTACCGACATTCCCTATCCCCTTCGATTTGAGATCGTAAGTATATAAAAGTTCCACTGCTTTTTTCGTTTTCGCAAGGCTAAAATGCCGCACTGCCGCTTGATAATCCTGCAATTGGAAACGGGTTCTAAAACCCATCGCCTGCAATACATCTCTTTCACTTTGAGTGCGAATGTGGTGATACAAATACAGGCGACTGAAAAAACGGTACAAACTACCCAACAACAAAGGCAAAGGGCCCGCTTTGGGGTTTTTGGAGTAATAGTCTGCAATTTTGTACGCCTTTGTGATGTTGTTTTGCGCCAATGCCTTTTGCAGTTCAAATACATTGTAGTCCTTGCTGATGCCAATATTATCCGAAATATGCTGCTCATTAATCAAAGTACCTGTTGGCACATTGAGCATCAATTTGTCCAGTTCGTTGGTAATCCGTGAAAGCTCCGTTCCCAGATATTCAATCAACAACTGCATGGCTTTCATTTGAATATCATACTTCTTGGACTTCACATAGCGCTGAATCCATGCAGGCACTTGGTTCTCGTAGAGTTTTTTGGAGGAGAACACAATGCCATTCTTAGCAATCGCCTTACCCAACTTCGTATTTCCCCTAACCGTTTTGTATTTATGTGCCAAAACCAAAATGGTGCTTTTAGAAGGATTTTTCACATAGCTCTCCAGCTTGAGCAAATCCCGCATCTGCTGCGCCTCCTTCAATATCACAACCTGATATTTCGACATCATGGGATAACGACGAGCCGTATTCATCAAGGTCTCCGCATCGGTATCCTTCCCATACATGACCATCTGATTGAAGGATTTTTCGGCATCCGACAACACACTTTTTTCGATGTAATCCACCAACTTGTCAATGAAGAAAGTCTCCTCTCCTTGCAGCAAATAAATCGGAGCATATTTCTTTTGCTTCAATTCTTTATATATTCCTTCAAAAGTTGCAGCCATAAAATTTCGTATTTAATATTAATCGCTTTAAATTTAAGCATCTTTTTGAATCATTGATAATCAAGTTGATTCTCTAATAATTTCCGTAGAAAAAATAAAGACTTCGGTAGTTTTAGTCTCCAAAAGATGAACTATCGTTATGAAAAGAGAATAATTAAAAAAATAAACTACCGAAGTCTCGGTTCACGGTTTTGTCAAAGAATCAATTTAACAAGCACCATCCCAACCTATGTTCACACAAACACATTATCCCCAAAGCATACTTCCAGAAGAACTGGACGAATACCTATCAAAAGGATGGTTTCGGATGGGGCAAATGATTTTTACCTGTCATTTTATTTGCCTTCAAGGGGCTTTGTATTCCCCCATTTGGATGCGGATGCCTCTGGCAGATTACACATTCCGCAAACGACAACGGAAAAATATGCGCCAAGTAGAATCTCTATTTCGCATTGAAATCAGACCCGCAGAAATCAACCAAGAAAAAGAAGAGTTATACACCTTCCACAAAAATCGCTTTTCAGGTTTTATTTCAGAAACATTGGTCGAGTCTTTGCTAGAATTTCCTGATAAAAACATCTACCAAACCTATGAAGTCGTCATTTATGATGATGAAAAACTCATCGCTGCCAGTTTTTTTGACCTCGGCGACAATAGTGCCGCCAGCATTTTAGGAATGTTTCACCCAGATTATGCCAAGTACAGTTTGGGGTTTTACACCATGCTCGCAGAGGTGAAATATGCACAAGAATTGGGGCTTGAATACTATTACCCAGGCTATGTCGTCCACCAATACCCCAAATTTGACTACAAATTGCGGGTCGGAGAAATGGACTATTTTGATTTGGAAAGCCAAAAATGGCTGCCTTACAAAAATTTGGATGTCAATAAGCTTCCAGCAGTCGCACTCCAAAACCGCTTGGAAAAAATGCAAAAATTATTGAATACATTTAATATCGACAACCACAGATTGTTGTACCCCTTGCATGACAAAATTGCAGGTCACGAACATCAAAACGCCTTCATGATTACCCCGATGTTCATTGCCTGTCATTATCATTATCTCAACGAACAAGTCATTGTCATTGAATACGATTTGGTTATTGAAGCGTATCGCCTGAGCATTTATAGACGAGTAGACGACCTACTCTTCTTTTTTCCTTTTTTGATAGAAGATTCCTATGATTTTGACAATACCTATTTTGAATACCTCCTCAGAGAATACACCATCGTCGAAAGTGATTTGCCCGAAATGATTCTGTATGCGCTCGAAAATGTCAAGCCTCGTTTGGAGGGCCGAATAAACGCTTAAAGTCAAATCCTTCAGGTGTAGCACCTTTTTCTTCCAAAGAGGTCAAAACTTCTTTGGCTTCTCCAACTATTGGAATCGTACCTGCAGGAATCCACTAAAGCGCATAGGAAAGTCCAGTTGCCTTCTCAAACCACTTCTTCCTATTTCTGAGAAAATCAGCATGTTCAGTTCTAAACGTATAGGTCTTTAGGCTTTCGGCATTTTCCCATACCGACATATTCACCAAAACCAAAGGGTTCTCAAAAGCTTGTATAGCAGTCGCATCTCCAGAATCATCCTTTAATCGCCAAATAAAACCTTCGCTCTCTTCTGCCAGTCGATTGATTCGCTCCAAACCTTCTACAAAACCACTCATCGTTTGGGTATGCATTGGAGCCAATGCTGTTGTGATATTGATTTGTGCGAGGTGATATTTCATAAATAATGGGTATAATTTTTATTGAACACAGAGCAACAGAGGCACAGAGTTTTTCATTTTAATTTCCTATTTTCATCTTCATTTCTTAAGCGGTAGGACAAAATTAACTTCAATCAATAACATTGTTAATCTTTTGACAATAAGGAGTTTGAAGTCTCGCTTCTCACATCTCATTTCGGTCTTCTTACTTACTTAATATACGCCCCTTTTCTATCCGAAGTAAAAAAGCTCGCAATCAGCAGCAGTACTGCAAAAGCAATAAAATACTGAAACTGATCCGCGTAATCGGTGAATACATAATCTTCAAAATCTCGTTTTTCGATATTCCCCAGCTCGTCAATCACCGCTGCAATCTCGTTTCGTGCGCCCTTGATTAAGAAATACTTACCGCCCGTTTGACTCGCTATTTCCTTCAATACCTCCTCATTCAATTTAGATACCACCAATTGACCACTCTTATCCTGTTTATAGCCCACTTTTCGTCCCTGCATATACACAGGAATCGAACTCCCTTCGGTAGAACCTACGCCCAATGCAAAAATCTTGATACCTTCGTTTGAAGCCTCCTCTGCTTTTTCGATAGCTCCATCTTCATGGTTTTCACCATCCGAAATAATAATCAAAGCACGATTCTTTTCGCTATCTTCTTCAAAGGATTCTCTCGACAATTCGATGGCATCTCCAATAGCAGTACCTTGTGTCGGAACAATATCCGTGTTGATGGTCTGCAAAAAGAGTTTCGCAGCCGAATAATCCACCGTCAAAGGCATTTGAAGATAGGCGTGACCTGCAAAAACAATGATTCCAATTCGGTCATTGCTCATGCCATCTATCAACCTCGACAACAACTGTTTGGCACGATCCAAACGAGTCGGCTGCACATCTTCTGCCATCATACTCTTCGACACATCAATCGCCACCATGACATCAATTCCCCTTCGTTGCACCTTTTCGAGCTTAGAACCCAACTGTGGATTCGCCAAAGCAATGACAATAAAAGCCAAAGCAAAGAGATACAAATAGGTTTTGAACGCCTGTTTGCGCTCCGAAAAATCGGGCATCAAACGACTCACCAAATCATGCTCTCCAAAACGCTCGATTGCCTTTTGCCGCCATTTTTTGTTCACCCAATACAAAACATACAGTATTGGAATG
>JBGCDY010001064.1:0-2681 GCA_045105835.1 Chitinophagales bacterium | reverse complement strand
CCAAATAAATTTGGGGGTTACGTTATATCAAATTATTTCTGAAACAGTGTACTAAGTAACGGTAAAAAATAACCTGAACATTTTTTTAGCTAATATACCCCAACCCCTTTTAAAAGGGGAATTAAGGTGTTCATGTTATTTTTTCTTTTTACCAAGCCTATGCAGATGCAAATTTTCTTGTATTTTACCCACCAAAAAAATGCCGCAAAACAAGAACCTGCAACACCGCTCTCACCAAACCGAACAACTCGACAATCCCAATCTACAAGGAACAGAATTGGAAGAAACGCTGCAAAATTTGGGAACGGTCAATTCCTTGTTGGGAAATATTCGCTCTTTGTCCAAATCCATTTTGAAGGTCTTGAACTCCAAAAAACAGGATAAATATCGAATCATAGATTTGGGCTGTGGCGGTGGTGATGCCCTGAAATATTTGGCGCAGATTTGTAGGAAGAAAAATATCACGGTAGAATTTGTGGGGATTGACTTCAATGCCCATTCACTTCAATACGCCGAAAAACAAGCTGCTGATTTCCCCGAAATTGAATGGCTGCAAGGGGATATTTTAGACCCCAGTTTTGAACTTCCTGAATGTGACGTGTTGATGAGTAGTCACTTTATGTACCATTTTGAAGATGCTCAATTGATTGATTTTTTGAAGCGACAAAAACACAGGGTGAATACTGCCATTGTCATTAGTGAATTGCAGCGCAGCAAAATGGCATTTGTCCTCTTCCAAATTTTTGCGCCCTTGTTGCGGTTTTCCAAGATTGCGTATGAGGATGGATTGTTGGCGATTCGACGGTCTTTTGTTCGGACTGAATTGGAGGCTATTTTGAAGGAGGCGGATATGGATAGGTTTTCATTGAAGTGGAAGTGGGCGTTTCGGTATGAGTTGGTGGTTTGGGTTTGAAAACCTTGAGCCTTGAACAAGAATTGATAATAGAAAAGAAGTTCATTTGACTTAGGATTTCCACACCATAAGAGCTTCTTTTTCGTTATTCCTTCTTGTCCAATGCTCTATCCAATTAAAAAAGGCTTCACAAAAACACCAAAGTATTTTTGTGAAGCCTAACTCCTTAATTCTGATTTCCTACTTATCTCGTCAAAACCGTTACATTTCCACCATCTGCATACACCGAGCGAACATTGTCAAAACGATAACCTGCTGCCGCTGCACCACTTTTGATTTGTTGTGCAATGTAAGAGCGCTGTGAGTTGAGGGTTTTGATGATTTCTCGTCGCATAATCGGAATCAATTTGTCTTGCACAATTCCGTCAAACAATTCACCAAATCCCTGTCCATCCACATCCCCTAAGAATCTCACGTTTTCTACTTCAAAAGCAATGCTATTGTTGTAAGGAATCAACTTCAAATATACCTTCCAAGTATGCCCATTTATTTGGTAGTCAGGTGAGCCATTGTCTTCTCTAAACTTGGCACATCTCGAACACATTCCCTTCAATTCTGTACCATTCTCTTCAAAAGTCAAATTCAAAACAAATCTGTTTCCTTCAAAAGAAGTACTGGCTCTACTTAGGTTCAAATCATTGACAAAGTACATTTTGTCACGCACTCCACGGGTGTATTGAGGTATGTCAAAATTGGTGGTGCGTCCTCCCAATCGAATGTAAGAATCATTGGCTTTGTACCAAGTCACATTGCCGCTTCTATCTCTGTATCGAGGTCCGAAATTGTTGAGGCGCAAGCGCATTCCTTGCATGATGAGATTGGCAAAGCCTGTAATTTTATTTTTGGGAATTCGTACGTAAGCACCTGAATTACTTCCCGAACCGCTTGATGTGCTTGTTGAAATAAATTTCCATTTTTGGGCATTGGTTCTATTGGGGCTAAATGTCCAAATCTTCGTTCCCGCTGTAGCTCGACCACCTTGTACATCTAATCGCAAACTTGGATTGACTCTGGGAATAAGGTAATAGTAACCACCACCTGCAGATACGATTTTGAATCTTTGGGCATGACCTCTACTGTTGTGAGGCCAAATCCATAATCCCGTTTTCGCACTTGTGCCTGACGACTTCACATCCAATGCCAGCTTACTTGCTTTTTGAATCAAATAGTAGTAGCCATCTCCTGCGCTTTTCAATGTCCACTGCATGGCAGTTTGATTACGGGAAGTTTTCTGGTCAATTACGGCTTCCGTTCTTTGGGTCTTTCCGCCTGATTTGGTAGAGAGGTAACGAGCAGAACTTACTGCGGATTGGATATAATAGGTCTTTCCTGTTTGTGGAGCTTGTGCATTGGAGGTAAAAGGAAAGGCAAGGAAGCTAAAAAGAATAAGAATTAAAGCAAATAGGTTTCTCATGATTTGTTGATTGGTTTGAGGTTAAAAAAGGTTTGTAAAAAATGTCTTTCAAAGCCATTGCAGTACTAACTGTATTGCCTTGATGACACCCACAAAATTAGGGGGTATCGCAAGGAAGTACGAACCAAGTTTATGAGAAACATAGGTTTCAATAGGAGTGAATTGCCTTCAAACTAATCATTGTTAGGGTGTTTTGTTGTGGGTGAGCTATGGGGTTTGAACCTTGAAGAAGAAGGGGTAAGGGAAAAGAAGTCTATTTTGAAGGGAGAGGAGAAGGTTTTCTTTGAAGTGGGATATTGATTTATGCTTTGACTGCTTGTGATACTTAAACGCACCCTCCCAAGAGGGGAGTGC
>JBGCDY010001063.1:0-3455 GCA_045105835.1 Chitinophagales bacterium | reverse complement strand
TTTTTTTGAAAAAAGTGTTTTTGTTTCAATTTTTTAGCATGTAAGTATTTGTTAATCAGGGTTAAAATTAGGATTGTTAATTTTTGTGAAATATTTTTTTTTTTTTTTTAAATCGGAAATGTATTATCTTATAAACAGGCTTTTCATAAAATAATAACCTGAACTTCAACAAATCCAATAGAAAATGAAGCTTACTTCAGAACAAATACAAGAAATTATCACCTACCAAATTGTTGTGGATGCCTACTCCGAAGATGAAGCCAATAATGGTTGGGCAATCTATATGGAAGAAAATCTTCATTATCCATTTACCGCCGAATATTGGGTACGGAAAAAGAATGGTAAAAGCCATTGGCAAAAGGTGACAGTTGTTGGAAATGAAACAGATGAAGACGATTTTGAAGGAGGAGAATACTATGTCGAAATTGAAATCGAAGATATGATTATTCCTGCAAAGTTGGGTGAATTGAGGAATATTGAAGCAGATGAGAAGACTTTGGAAACGCTGCAAATTTGGAGGAGTGAGTTTGGGGAGTAGGAATTACATTAACAATCATCTAAAAACTCCATTAAAGTTTGAGTAGGTTTTTGCCCTTGTTCCATTTGAATTGCTTCACGCATACTTTCCGAAATATCATCGTAAAGTAGAGTTTGTTTTTGAAGCGATTCCAATTGTTTTTGAAGTGATAACCAATCTTCAATAGGAACGATGACTGCTTGTTTTTCACCTGATTGGTTGGTAATGTATTGCACATTGAAGTCCATGAGTCAATTTTTTGATTAAAACAAAGAAAAAAACCTAACTCACTCCAAACCCCGTATCCTCTCGCACCATCTCAGGATGGAATGCCAGAATAATATCCGATTTCTTCACCCCTTTATCCACCAAAATATTTGCAAGCTCTAAGCCTGTTCCATCGTGGTGTAACCAAATTTTTCCATTTTCTGCAATCTCCAAATGTGCCACCATTCCATAAATTCGACGAGAAGGTGTTTTCCACCCATATTTATGCAACATATACTGACCATGTTCATCGTCAAAAAGATATTGGGTTCGCATGGTGAATCGGGAAACAGTGCGAATTTGCCCTATTTCTTCCAATACCTCTTTCGCTATTTTTTTGTGTTTTTCTACTTTATCCATTTTACAATCTTTTCTTTATCAATGCTGTAATGAAAACAAGAAGGCAAATATAAAAGTTTCCGTCAAGAGGGAACTTTTGTCAACACCACTCCAAACGTCACCAAATCTTTCAGATGTTGGCGAGTTTTCATTCTTTCAACTTCGATAACACCCACAAACCAGCAAAAAACTTGGTGATACTTGAAAAATTCACAATGTTTGAAATAAAAATATGTCACAAAAATGTAAAACGACACCTGCCCAAAAACTTCAATCCACAAACAAAAAATATCCCATACAAATTTCCCTATATTGTCATGGTAAACAAACCGATACACTACCATGAACAGCGACCAATGGCAACAACTGATCAAAGCAATCGAGCAAAGAGAGTGTATTTTGCTTTTGGGACCAGGCATCAGCACGATGCAGAAAGGTGGTGAAGAAATTCCTTTGACCACTGGATTTTCGCACGAATTGGCAAGCGTATTGAAGGAAAACAATACCGCTTATGAATCCGACAAAATCAACGATTTAAGCTACACCGCCGAACGTTATCTGACTATTCCCAATGCCACCGAAACCGACCCCGCATATTTGGCAAACAAGTTTTTCAAAAAACATACCCGCCTCACGGATATGCACCATTTCTTGGCAAAACTGCCCTTTTCTCTAATCATCAATGTCGCACCCGACAGACTGATTGCCGATGCCTACAAAGAAGCAGGTAAAGACTTCATTTTTGGCTTTTACAATTTTCGCAAAAACACCGAAAAAGACATTCCCGAACCGCAAAATGGCGAAACCATCATCTACAACATCTTTGGTTCGATAGAAGACGATTACAAATCCGTCATTGTGTCGGAGCGAGATTACATCAAATTCACCTCCAAAGTAGTCGAGCGAAAACCCAGAGTGCCGACCATCATCACCAGTCAATTTGAAGACCCCAAATTTTACTTATTGGTGGGTTTTGACTACGAACAATGGCATTTGAAGCTCTTGTTCCACATCTTCAAAGTGCGAAACTATCCACACCATGCGGTTTATACCCCTCAAACGGCTGCTTTCCCAATTAGTACTCCCAACCGACAGTTTTTTGCGGATGCGCTCAATTTCAAATTTGTAGACAAAGGAATCAGCGAATTTACCACCAAACTAAAAAATCTATACGAAGAAAGCTACGGCAAAAACGGTGAACCCGAACCGCCCGAAAAACCACTGCAAGTTGCCATCATTGCAGCCGATGAAGACAGGGATTTGAAACGGGAGCTACTGAAATACATTGGTATTATGGAGCAAAACGCCTACATCACCATTTGGCATAGCGACCAAATTCTCGCAAGCTCCAATACGAACAAAGTGATTCGGGAACAACTCCAAAAAGCAGACATTATTTTGCCTTTGGTCAGTGCGGATTTGTTCACCTCCGATGCCTTGTTCGAGCAGTTGAGAATCGCCTTTGAACGCCACCAAAACGAAACGGCAAAGGTCATACCCATTGTTTTGCGCCCTTGTATGTGGCAAGACACGCCCCTCGCCAAGATGCTATTTATTCTGCCCGAACAAGGTAAAAAGCCCGTCAAAAGTTGGTTTTGGAACAGTGCAGAGGATGCGTATAAAAATATTGCAGAGAATTTTAAACAGTTTGTTTTTGACCAGATTTTAAATTTATGATGGATAAGCCTTGAACAGGAATCTGCTATAAAAAAGAATCTTGTACAGCGTAATGGAGTACAGCTTTGAACATGAATCTACTATGAAAAAGAATCTTGTGCAGCGTAGTCCAGTACAATCTAAAGCGAATACCAAGTGCGGAAAATTCCTTTAAATAGGAGATTCCTGTTCAAGGCTTAAATTTCAAAACAACCATGATACACGAAAAATTGATTTACGATATTACAGGGTGCTTGTTTGATGTTTACAATCAGCTGGGTAATATTTGGGCAGAAAGCATCTATGAACAAGCTTTGCAGATTGCCCTTCAAGAAAAAGGGATTCATGTTGTTGCCCAACAAAACTATGAAGTTCTATACAAAAAAGGGAAAGTGGGTTTATACAGACCTGATTTGTTAGTAGAGGACAAGGTAATCATCGAACTCAAAGCGGTTGAAACGCTCAATAGTATTCATCAAGCACAATTGATTTCCTATCTCAAAGGTTTTGAAAAGCCTATTGGAATTCTTGCCAATTTCACAGGAAGGAAACTTCAAAGGAAAATCATTCCCAACAAATACCATCAAATGACCGTTTTGAAGGATGTGTTGGATTTTGACAAAGTAAACATTCCTTCAAAAAATCAACTGAAATATATTTTCGATACCGCTGTCGA
>JBGCDY010001062.1:0-2631 GCA_045105835.1 Chitinophagales bacterium | reverse complement strand
AGCAAGTTTTACTCGCCTTTGTGTTTGCTGATAGGAAGTATTGGAATTGCACTGGAGCTTCTCTATTGAAGGTTTTCCAAAGAATCATTGCAGAAAAGGAATGAAAAACATACTCAAAATGATATTGATAATCCTAATCGGTGGCTATGTGCTACTTTGCGTTTTCTTATATTTTTCCCAAGAAAGTATGTTGTTTTTCCCCTCCAAAACGCCTAAAGATTACCATTATCATTTCGCCGAGACCTTTGAAGAATTGGACTTTGAAGCGGAGAAGGGCGTCTTGCTCAATGCGCTTTTGTTCAAAACCAAAAAGCAAGTCCGAAAAGGAGTTGTTTTGTTTTTGCATGGCAATGGTGGAGCGATTGAAGGTTGGGGAGAAGGGGCTTGGTTGTACACCCAAAGTGCCTATGATGTGCTGTATTTGGATTACCGAAGTTATGGCAAAAGTGGAGGCAAAATTAGTAGTGAAAACCAACTGGTGAAAGATGCTCAAATTGCCTATGACTACTTGAAAGAACGCTATGGCGAAGAACAGATTGTGGTGTCAGGTACTTCAATGGGAACAGGGATTGCGGCTCGAATGGCAGCTCAAAACAAACCGATAAAATTGTTGTTGAATGCGCCTTATTGGAGTTTGCAGTCTTTGGCATTGGAGAAGGTGAAAGTAGTGCCGAGTTTTTTGATTAAATACAAATTTCAGACATACAAACATTTGCAGGAAGTAAAATGCCCTGTTGTGGTATTTCACGGAAGTCAAGATGAGGTGATTCCGCAAGCGCATTCACTGCGATTAGGGGAAGCGTTTCCGTACATTGAAGTGAACATTGTGGAAGGTTTTGGACACAATGATTTGTCGAGTAGTCGTGAGTATATGCTTGGAACGAAGGAAGCATTGGAATAAGAAAATTATTGGATGGAGTAGGGGATGGGTGAGGTAGGCTTGTCTTTTTAGCATATCAAAACCTTTTCATTTTTAACTTCAAAAACCAACCAATATGAGATTCATTTTTCGATATGCATTGTTCTTCTTTTTGATTGGAAGCCTGATTGCTTTCACAAGTTGCGATAAAGAAATTGAAGCAACTGACTTTGGTATTTTTTCTTCGCAAGATGCCAATACGGTGATTATGAATGGCGTGATTGACGGAAATACACCACAATACTGGAGCAATTATATTGCTGTTTTCCCCGATACTGACAAGATGATTATGAGAGATTGCCCTGGTTCGGATGACGATGAAGCAAATTTGAAGGCAGCACGTCAGATTAGAACGCAAGGCGTTGATATCCATTTGCCTGCAAATGCAGAAATAGCATCTGGAGCTGTAGACCTTTTCTTGGCAGGAACAAAACGAACAAGGGAAGCTGGCAGCAAAATTGGTGTGCATTCTTGGTCAGATGGTCAAAACGATGCAACTGCTTTTGAAGTAGGGCATGAAAAGCACCAACCTTATATTGATTATTACGAAGAAATGGGTTTTCTACAAGCAGATGCAGAAGCGTTCTACTATTTTACCATCAATGCTGCTCCTGCGGCAGAGATTCATTGGATGACAGATGGGGAGATTGAAGAGTATAAGTTATTGAAAAACTAATGTTTGTAGATTAGGAAACTGAAATTTTGGTTCAAAATGATTCAGGTGTTTAGGACAAAAATATACCAAATTCCTTCAATCGGTTTTTGAATTTTGACAAATTGGATTTAGAGACAAAAATATGGAATTGCTCTCCCTTCAATACATACTTTTTGAGCAATGTATCTTGGGCAATCAATTGTATCAAATCTCGATTATCTGCTGGGAGTTGCAACAAAATGTATTCCTGGCTGACATCCTTGAAGGGGTTGATATTCTGCAATAAACTTCCAAAAAACGCTTCCCAATTCTTAGGTAATTCGCCACCTATTGTTTGTCGGAATAGGTCAATTTTTTCTTTTATTTCTTCTTCAAATTTGCATTCTGCCAAAAATATTGCAGCATCTGTTTGATAGCGATTCGTACCCACTCTTTGGGTAAAGTTTTGAAGTAGGATAGGGGCGGCGGTGTCATTTTCATCCGATAGAATCATCAGTGAATCTTCCGAAAGAACCAAAGGTCTTACCTGACTTTCTTTTGGAGGGGTATAGGTTCTGTATTCACTGCTCACATAAGCTCCCAATTCTGTCAATTTCACATATTGAAGTCCGTCGTAAGGCGAAAAATAAGTGTCTACAATTTTGCTGGTATCGGGTGCATCGTAGGCAATTTCGACCAGCCCGTAGGCGGCAAACAAAAAGAAATTTGCTTTGATAAATGGGATGGTAATCGCTTGGTGAAAAGTATTTGCTTTGATGTAGTATTTGTCGCTGTATGAATTGGGATCTCTTTTATTGAAAAAAAGATTTTCTGCTGCAACAGCCCTTGATATTGGAGCTGTTTCCCACATTCTATACTTCATAAAATCTTCGATATTTTGGTAGGTCACCCACTCTCTCAAAGGAAGTTCTTTCAATAACTTCCAAAAGTTTTTCTCGATAAGTTGGAGGTGGTGGGAGCTGATTTTTTCTGTTCCCTTGACTGTGGTTAGGAGAGTTGAGAGGTTTTGATGAGCTTGTTTTTGGTAGGCTTTAAAGAGTTCCTTAACAAAAACGGG
>JBGCDY010001061.1:0-3645 GCA_045105835.1 Chitinophagales bacterium | reverse complement strand
ATAGTGAAAACCAACCTGCAATTATAGGGGGAGATCCTCGAGAGGGATTTTAGTGACAATTTGGATGTGAATCCAATCAATAATGCTCTAAAATAAGCTTCGCTTAGTAAGGAATGAAAATTAAAATGAAAACTACTTCTTATTGAGGTCGTTGGAAATTTCAAATGCGTAGGCTATTATTTGCTAAATCCCTTACTTGATTTTCTATGTCTTTTGATGCTACCTTCCACAAACTTCAACCACTCTTGTTTTCTATCGCCTATCGGATGACTGGAAATATAGCCGATAGTGAAGACTTGCTGCAAGACACTTTTGAGAAATGGCTGCAAATCAATCCAGAAGAAATCACACACCCGAAGGCTTATCTCTGCAAAGCGGTCAGTAATCGTTGCATCAATTACCTCAAAAAACAACAAAAACAGCGTGAAAATTACAAGGGAACTTGGCTTCCTGAACCCTTGATAGCACATCCCTCCTTGGAACACCTCGACCAAAATACCCATCTTTCTTATGGCATTTTGCGGCTTTTAGAAACCCTTAGTCCCTTGGAAAGAGCCGTTTATCTCTGCAAGGAAAGCTTTGATTTTGACTATACCGAATTGGCGAATATTTTTGAAAAACGCCCTGACCACTGCCGTCAATTGTATCACCGAGCAACACAAAAACTTCAATCGGACAAAAAACGTTTTGCAGTCAATCCTGAGCAACAAGGACATTTACTGCAATTGTTTGCCAAAGCTGCCCAAGAAGGCGATATGGATGCTTTGCTTCAATTTTTGAAGGAAGACATTGCCTTTTATAGCGATGGTGGGGGTAAGGTCACAGCAGCTATCAATCCTTTGTTTGGCAAACAAATTGTCTCCAAATTCTTACTGGGTATTCTCAAAAAAAGGAATGCTATTTATACCTCAGAGCCTGCAATGGTCAATCAATCTTTGGGGGCAATTATCCGTCATACTGCAAGTGGAAAAGTAGATTCGGTCTTTGTTTTTGAATGGGAGGAATCACGTATTCAAAACATTTATGTAGTTCGGAATCCTGATAAATTGAAGAGCATTTAAGAAATTCTTCTACCCACACCAAAGTTCTCACAAAACTATTTTCATTCATTCCTCATAATTTTTTTGCTTTTTGTCACAAAACCCAATCGGTATTTGTCCTATGCCCAAAACCGACAAAAAATGCAAAACAACAGAACAAATCTCCAAAAAATTCACCGAGCCAGTGCAATGGGCTTGGGCATTTTCATTCTTGCCCACATTTCGAATCATTTATTGGCTGCCAAAAGTATTGCGTGGCACATTGAAGTAATGAATACTTTGAGGATGGTTTATTACCAGCCCATTGTTGAAGTACTTTTGATTTTGTCCATTCTCATTCAAGCTTTTACGGGCATTCAATTGTATCGAAAAAACCGCAAACACCTTCATTCTCACATCAGTAAATTGCAGGCATATTCAGGCTTGTATTTGTCCTTTTTCTTGGTTGCACACACGACTGCAACGGTTGGAGGCAATTGGTTTTTTGAAGTGGATACCAATTTCTATTTTGGAGCATCGGTATTGAAGAAGATGCCTTATGTGTTTTTCTTTGTGCCTTATTATTTCCTTTCCATTACTGCTTTTTTTACCCACATTGCTTGTGCGATGAGTAAATACACTTTGAAAACCAATGGATTGAAGGCTGCATACCGATTGGTGTACACTTTCATGGCTTTGGGAACAGTTTGTGCAATTGTTATTTTATTGGCTTTCAGTGGAGTTTTGCATTCTTTCGATTTGCCTGAGGTGTATGAGCGTTTGTATCCTTAGTTTTTTCTGAACCACAAAAGCACACAAAAAATCTTTTGTGTGCTTTTGTGGTTTAATTCCTGTATGATACTGGCTGCGTCAGTTTAGGAATAAATAAAAATTGAAATCAGAATAAAAACTATTGGGTGCCTAAGAGTGGGTTTCAGTCACCAAAACATCCATCCCTTCCTGATACTTCAATGCAAAACGCTCCTCCAAAGAAGGATTCACATTTCCACCCAAAGCATCTACCACTTTTTTTGCCCAAACGAGGTAACTAATTTTACGTTCGACAGGCCAATCGGGAGGTTGATTCACAATATCTGTGATGTTGCAAGTTTTGTCCGCCAACTTCACCAATTTTGCCTCCTTCGACAAGTTGGGAGCTTTCACGATTTGGTAAGCCTTGCGCTCACTCCAAGCCATGCGTTTATCATCCGTCACCTCCAAAACAATCGCAGTCACCTTTTTTCCAAAAACAGTTTGCAGTTCCTCTACCGTCGCATCCGTATCTTCAATCGTGTCGTGTAGCAATGCCGCCGTCAACACATCCACCTCTTCGATTCCGCCCACTTCCACCAAGGTTTGAGCCACTTTGATGGGGTGATTGATATAGGGCGCAGGATTTATTCCCTTTCGTTTTTGGAATTTGTGTTTTTCGGCAGCAAAATCCAAAGCGGTCATAAACAAAGAAAAATTGAAACTCATTTGAATAGCTGTTTTGAATAAATTGTAAAATTAAGTAAATTCACACAAAAATATACACCATCCACTCCATCACCCACATACAGCCTTCAAAAGGTGTAGGCAATACCTCCCTACATTCGTCAGTTTATTATTTGAAATTCATTGTTTACCTTGTCCTATTCCTTATGATACACATCGTACAAGCGGGAGATACGCTTTTCCAATTGTCTAAAAAATATGGCGTCACCATAGACAATCTAAAAACCACAAACCAACTCTACTACAATGGACTTTGGATTGGGCAAAAACTCACCATACCTATTGCAGCAAGCACTGGGAACTCGAACCCTACGAATTCTACCCAACTCAAAACATATACTGTTCAAAGAGGGGATTCTCTCTACAAAATCGCCCGAAAGTTTGATATTGGGATTGCAGAACTCAAAAAAATCAACAATTTATCCAGCAATTTATTGAGTGTTGGGCAAAAGCTAAAAGTTCCTGGTGATAATAGCTCTACTTCAAACCCAGATTCAGGTTCGGGTTCAAATTCAGGCAGTTCTTCCAATACCAACAATGCTTCTTCCTCTTCTTCCTTGGCAGTCTATACCGTCCAAAGGGGAGATTCTCTCTACAAAATTGCGACCCAATTTAAGACCACAACGGATTATATCAAAAAAATCAATAAACTCTCTTCGAACACCTTATATGTTGGGCAACAACTAAAAGTACCGAACCAAGGTGGAAATTCTTCAATACCCGATTCCAACGATTCAACGGATGATGACATTTCCATTTATATCGTCAAATCAGGAGATTCACTCTATCAAATCGCATGGCTTCACAATACCACAGTCGAATCCATCAAACAACTGAATGGGCTCAAAAGCAATGCTTTGAATGTTGGGCAACGCCTTAAAATCCGAGGAAGTTCGCCTGGTGGAGGAGATACAAAAGATGACCCTATTGATGTGTCGGACAAGGAACCCACGATTCCCACCACAGATGTAGAATACGAATACTATCGGGTCAAATCAGGGGATTCTCTTTGGAGCATCGCCCAACTCTTCAATACCACAACTGCTGGAATACGAAGCCTCAATCAGCTCTTCAATAACAGTTTGAGCGTGGGACAATTATTGAAGATGAGTAAAAAAACAACAAACAC
>JBGCDY010001060.1:0-2256 GCA_045105835.1 Chitinophagales bacterium | reverse complement strand
ATCAAAAGTGGGTGGGAAAGTATGATGTAATTGCCTTGATTTTCTGCCTTGCTAAAATCGGTAAACTGTACGGTTTCTATTTTGTTTATGCGTCTGGTCGACAAAGAACTACTTGTACTGGAAAGGATGAGTTTTCGTTTGGTACTACCACCTATTGCTTCCTTGATTAGAAACTTGTAAACACCATTGTCTTCTATGGGAGCAATGCGTTGGTTGTTGGTCAAATCGTAAAGAATGAATTGAGAACCTCCATTAAAATTGCTCACTTCAATGTACTTGTCTCCATCATTGTCGATTTCAAAAATGCGGCTTCTGGTATTTTCAAAATCAAAGGTGCTGGGATAAGTGAGGTTCATATAAGCCGTCACAAAATTGTTGGTCGATGTGGGGTTTGGTGGAGGCAATGCTGTGAAAAGGACGGTGGTTCCAGTATCAGCCAATTCCCCCAATGGCACATTGAAGGTACTGATGGTATTATCATACCCTTCAAAATTGGTTTCGTGGTAAACAGTGCCATTGAAGCTAACAGTCATAGGGTGATCTTTGAAGGTAAAAGGATCATTGTTGAGCCCAATGAATTTGGCGGTAATGCTTGCTTCTCCACCATTGAAAAAGATAGAGGGGGTTTCCAAAAAACGAGTGAAACTTACCTCATTGTTGGGTACACTAACACTGGTAAATCCTTCGTTTTCGTCGAAGTCTGCAAAAGAAGTACCCGTCCCTCCAATATTGACGCGTATGCCAGGATTGAATATATTATTGAATACATTGATGCTTTCGTGGGTGTAGAATTCTTCCTTTGCAGGCGGATTACTGATATTGTTCTCCTTGTTTTCATAGCGCAAATGTTCACCACTTTCGATGGCAATGAAATAAGCAGAAGTATCGGTGAATAGACTATTTACAGGACTCAACTGCCACTCTGGTTTCTTAAAAAGCTGGGTGTCAAATTCCCCATCATTCTTTTTTCCAAAAAACTCTATATAGTCATTGCTTCCAAAAGCATCATTATTGCTTACAAAAATAGGAACTTCTTCCCCTTTGTAATACATCTTCAACTCCGAACCTTTGGCATTGATGCCCGCAGACTGCAAAACAGACTGGTTGACACGATACAAACCCGCTTTGTTGAGTTTGACCTTGAAGTAGGTTTGTTCAAAATCTATCCATTCGTTGTCATAAGTAGTTGGAATTGCTTGACCATAAACATAGATACTGATGGTAAATGTTAGCAATGCTACTATAAATCGCTTCATAAGTTTAACGTTTTTTGAGGCTGCAAAGATAAGGAACATAACATTAACAGCTATTCTAATACCCAATATTCGTCGGTTGGCTTGGTCGCATATTTTGCTTTTGTCCATAAAAACGAATCACTTTGGGTGGATTTGTGATTGTGCTTCGGTAGGGTTAACGGAATTGGTCGAAAAAGGTAAACTAGAGGAAAGTTGATTTGTCGGGTTTATTACTTGAATTGAAGGGATGGAAATAGGAGATAAGGGAATATTTTTCCTTCAAAGGATTTGAAGTCAAGGAGAAAGATGTTTACCATCAAAAAAAACCTTCGCAGTAAATTTTGCGAAGGTTTCTGTTTTTGTACTTCAATAAAAAAAGATTCAGCAGTTAAAATTTATGCTTCTGCTAAAGTCGCTTCTGCTTCTGCAAATTCTTTGGCAGACAAATAACGCTCTGCATCCAAAGCAGCCATACAACCTGTACCTGCTGCTGTAACTGCCTGACGGTAAATATTGTCTTGCGCATCACCACAAGCGAAAACTCCTTCAATATTGGTTTCGGTGCTACCAGGTTTGGTAATCAAATAACCCAAATTGTCCATGTCCAAAACACCTCCTAAAAAGTCGGTATTGGGTTTGTGACCAATCGCCACAAAAAAGCCCTGAATAGGAATGACCGATTCTTCATTGGTTTTGTTGTTGATGACTCTCACGCCCTCAACTTCTTCTTCACCAAGTACTTCTTTAGACTCAGTATTCCAGTGCATGATGATATTTGGATTGCTCAAGACTCTTTTTCGCATAATCTTAGAAGCACGCATTTCGTCTCGGCGTACAATCATGTGTACCTTTGGACAAAGATTTGCCAAATAAAGAGCTTCCTCGGCAGCAGTATCACCTGCACCCACTACAGCTACATCCAAGCCTCTATAAAAAGCACCATCACAAACCGCACAAGCTGAAACACCTCCACCATTCATTCTCAATTTTTCTTCAGAAGGCAATCCCAACCATTTGGCAG
>JBGCDY010001059.1:0-10281 GCA_045105835.1 Chitinophagales bacterium | reverse complement strand
ACATTTCTTTTTAAATGATTGGCAATTGCTCATTTTTCTGTAAAAAAAACCTCCGTTGGACAATCCAACAGAGGTTCAATTTATATTGTGAGACTTCAATAATTTCAAAGGCTTGAAGTTTTATGTCGAGAAACTTAATTTCCCAAAATCAAAGGAAGTCCATGTTCTCCTGACCCAACTACGACTACTTTAGAATTAGGTGAGTTCGCTAACTTAAGAGTAGCTTCAATGCCTTTTTCTTGAAGAATCTTGTCAGTCAAACTTGCACTGACAATTAGGTTGGCTTCAGCTTTACCCGTTGCTTCAATTTTGCGGCGTTCAGCCTCCTTTGTCTCTTTCTCCAATCTAAACTGGTACTGTTCTTTTTCCTGTTCTTGTACCAATTTGGTTTGAATAGCATCTTCAATTGTTTTTGGGAGCTTGATGGAACGAATATTGACTGCCTGCAATCGAAGGTATTTTTTCTCTAATTGGACACGAACGATGGCTTCAATTTCTTCTCGCACTGCATCTCGTTTGTCAGAATATAATTCTTCGGGAGTATATTTTCCCATTACTTCTCTTGCAGCTGAGCGCACAACATCTTTCAGTACAATATTCGAATAATCAGTACCGATTTCATTGTGGAGGTAGCCAATTTTGTTGCCAACAGGATGGTAACGAGCCGAGACATCTACTTCAATGGGAAGCCCGTCACTTGAAAGTACGTCCATTTGTTCTTCCCTGATTTGTTCTCGCACATCATAGACAATCATTTCGTTCCAAGGGGCAACTACATGAAAACCTTGCCCATATACTTCATCTTTGGTGTGGTCAAGACCGCCTCCAAATTTTTTGAAGAGAATGCCCTTTTCCCCAGCATTGATGGTGATAAAGGTGCTATTGGTGAACAATAATAAGAACATGAAAACAATTGCGCCAATTACAGCATATTTTGCAAACTGTTTTTGAGGATCCATAGTGTTGATATTTTATTTTAGATTGTAATTTGATTTCTTGTTTGTTCTAACAAAAAAAGACAGTTGATGGTTGAGAATTTCAACTTTCAACTGTCTTTTTGAAAAAAGATTGATTTCGGTTGCACTTACTCCAAGCATACTTTGAGTGCTTAATTGGAGTGTTTAATGCGCCATTTTCGCCATAAACTGAATGTACATCAATCTGATATCTTCTTCTGTGTATTCGTCGTCGTCAAGCTCCGTCATGGCATCTTTCACCGAAGGATTTTCGGTTTCCATGAAATAGTCAAAAAGCTCTTCTTGTTGATATTCGTCTAAGACATTGTTGATGTGGTACTTCAAATCTAATTTTGTGCCTGCATCCACCATTTTTTCGATTTCGGTCAACAATTGCTCCATATCTATTTTGAGATGTGTTGCAATGGTATCCAAAGAAATGCGTTTGTCGATGTTCTGGATAATGTAGATTTTGTCTTTTGACTTACTGCCTGTAGTTTTTACTACAAAATCATTGGCACGGTCGATTTCGTTTTCTTCAACATATTTCCCTATTAACTTCAAAAATTCTCGGCCATATTTTGAAGCTTTCCCCCTACTGACACCTGTGATGTTTTCCAGTTCAGTCTTCGAAATAGGGTAATAAGTCGCCATTTCTTCCAAAGAACGGTCTTGGAAAATCACATAAGTTGGAATGCTTTTTTGTTTTGCAACTTTTCTTCTCAAGTCTTTCAACATCTTGACAAGCACATTGTCAAGAGCAGTTGTTTTTTGAGGTGCTGCATCGGCTATCATTGCATTCACATTGTCGTAGTTGTGATTAACCGATATTTTGATAGAAAAGGGTTTTTCTATGAATTCGTGCCCTTTATCCGTTATTTTTAACAAGCCATAATTCTCAATATCTTTTTTCAATAAGTTATTGAGTAATGTTTGTGTAATGACAGAGTTCCAAAAGGTTTTGTCGTGGTCTTTTCCCTTATTGAAGTTGGGCAGTTTGTCATGTTTGAAGTTGGCGAGTTCTTGAGCCTTACTTCCCATCAGAAAATCAATAATGTATTTGCTTGGGTAGTTTTCTTGCAATTGCGAAATCCCCTGCAAAAGCATTTGGATTTGACCTTGTACTTCGTGTTTTTCTTTTGGATTTCGGCAGTTGTCACACATACCTTTGCAGCGTTTGTTGTCATAATTCTCTCCAAAATAATGGAGTAAATATTGACGGCGACAGCCTGCTGATTCTGCATAGCCAATGACTTCAGATAGGTGTTGTCCTCCAATCTCCCTTTCTGCCACGGGTTTGTCCCGCATGAATTTCTCCAACTTGGTCATGTCCGCATAATTGAAGAAACCAATGCATTTCCCTTCCATACCGTCTCGTCCAGCACGACCAGTTTCCTGATAATAGTTTTCGAGACTTTTGGGCATATTGAAGTGGATGACAAAACGCACATCAGGTTTGTCAATTCCCATTCCAAAAGCAATTGTTGCGACAATTACATTGACCCCTTCTTGCAAAAATTGGTCTTGTCTGCTGGAGCGAGTTCCAGAATCCAAGCCTGCATGGTAAGCAGCAGCTTTGATGCCATTTGCTCTGAGGCTTTCTGCAATTTCTTCTGTTGTCTTGCGGTTCAGACAGTAGATGATACCTGATTTTGGCTCATCACTTTTGATAAATTGAATAATCTGACGAAGTACTTCCTCTTTTTTGCCTTTTGGGCGAATCTCGTAGTATAAATTATCTCGATTAAAAGAGGCTATATAGGTATAGGGGGTCTTCAATCGGAGGTTTTTCATAATATCTGTACGAACCTTTGGCGTAGCCGTAGCGGTCAGTGCAACAATAGGCACTGAATCATCTATTGCATCTACCATTTCACGGATTCGACGGTATTCAGGTCGGAAATCGTGACCCCATTCAGATATACAGTGGGCTTCATCCACTGCTACAAAAGATATTTTGATTTGTTTGAAAAATGCAATGGTATCTTCCTTGGTAAGTGTTTCGGGAGCGACATAAAGCATTTTGGTTGCACCGCTCAAAAGCTCCTCTTTTACCTTCTTAAGCTGACTTCTGCTAAGCGAAGAATTCATAAAGTGGGCAATGCTGTCTATACTACTATAACCCCGCATCATATCTACCTGATTCTTCATCAATGCAATCAAGGGAGAGATAATAAGTGCTGTTCCTTCATTCATAATGGCAGGTAATTGGTAACAAAGAGATTTTCCTCCTCCAGTGGGCATGATAACCAATGTGTCCACTCCTGCTAAAATGTTTCTAATTATATATTCTTGGTTGTCTTTGAATGAATTGAAGCCGAAATACTGTGATAACGACTGATGTAGTTTATCTTCTACTACTACTGCTTCCATAGTTGGGCAATTGAATAAGTTAATTCTTTAATTAATGTATTTTCTGTTATGAAACAGAAAGTAAAATTACTGCAAAAACCACAAGCATCCAAATAACCAATGAATTCATATTGTAGAGATGCTTGTCAAAAAGTAGATATGGGCTGAGCTTAGTAGTTGCGCTTTGCAGATTTGTTTGACTTTAAAATGACTATAAAAAGAATGTCTATTTATAGTTTTCTTAAATTTACGAATATTTTTCACAAAGTAAAAATAACACCTCATTGAATAGTTCACTTAACGCAAAAATAGCCGAAATAGCTGTACGCACATTGGAAATTGAAGCGCAAGCAATTCAAAGACTAACTTCTTTTGTCCAAGAAAGTTTTCACAAAAGCGTAGAAACCATTTTAAATATAGAGGGACGGGTTGTTTTGACGGGAGTAGGTAAAAGTGCGATTGTTGCCCAAAAGATGGTCGCAACCTTCAATTCGACTGGAACACCTGCCTTGTTTATGCACGCTGCGGATGCCATTCATGGAGATTTGGGAATGATACAAAAGGGCGATGTTGTGATTTGTCTGTCCAAAAGCGGTGAAACGGCTGAAATAAAGGTATTGATTCCTTTATTGAAGAATGTGGGAAGTACTTTGATTGCCTTAGTGGGCAATATGCAGTCTTATTTGGCGCAGCAAGTAGATTTTGCTATTAATACGACTGTTACCAAAGAAGCCTGTCCACACAACCTCGCTCCTACTGCAAGCACTGCCGCACAGATGGCAATGGGAGACGCTTTGGCAGTTTGTGTTTTGGAATTGAGAGGGTTCAGCACCAAAGATTTTGCACGATTCCATCCTGGAGGCACACTCGGCAAACAACTGTATTTGCGTGTCTCTGATTTATATGCTCAAAATGCGGCTCCAAAAGTATTACATACAGCAGGTATTCGGTCGGTTATCATCGAAATTAGCTCCAAAATGTTGGGAGCTACCGCCGTCGTAAATGAACAAGGGCAATTGATGGGGGTAATTACAGATGGTGATTTGAGGAGAACACTTCAAAATCATACCTCTGTTGGAGAATTGACAGCTAAGGATATCATGACTCAAAAACCCAAAACGATTGAATCTACTGCAATGGCAGTTGAGGCGATGAGGCAGATGAAAGAACACAAGATTACTCAGTTGGTAGTCGTAGCTGAAGGGCAGTATTCAGGAATTGTCCACATCCATGATTTGATTCGAGAAGGATTGGTATAGGAATTGAAGGTAAATAATGAACTTGTAGATTAAATGCTTCCTTGTGATTTCCTATTGTTTAGCAAAACATAAGTTTTGCAGTCTGTGTTTATTTTATTACAATAAGGTATCATATTTGCAGCATCTAAACTTTAAGCGTCATTAAGGTTCATCGTTTTCTGCTCTCTTAATCTTCTAAGGTATTTTCAAATTAATAAATAGGCGATTTTGCGGAAATATTTTTTTATTAGACGAGGCAAAAAACATAGACATAGTATTGCTATGGCGAGGCTTTTTAACGAAGTATAATGAAAAAAGATACACGCATAAATGACGGATTTATTAGTTGAAATTGCCTAAAACAAACAAATAATCAAAATGGATAACAAGAATTTTTATGTAGCAATAATGGCAGGAGGTATTGGCAGTCGTTTTTGGCCACAAAGCAGGGTACACCGCCCCAAACAGTTTTTGGATATTTTGGGGACAGGTAAAACCTTGATTCAAATGACCTACGAACGGTTTGCCAAAATCGTACCCGAAGACCATATCTACATCATTACAGGCGAGATGTATGTCGAGGAAATGAAAAAACAGTTACCTACGATTCAGGATTTTCAGATAGTCGCAGAACCTGCTCGTAGAAATACAGGTCCTTGTGTGGCTTATATAGCCTATAAATTGGCAGCCATCAATCCTGATGCAACATTTATTGTTGCCCCTTCTGACCACTTGATTCTTGAACCAGAAGCTTTTAGCACTCAGATAAATACGGCGCTACAATTTGCTGCAAAAGAAGATGCCTTGGTCACATTGGGTATCAAGCCACATCGCCCTGACACAGGGTATGGCTATATTCAGTACGATGAAGACAAACAAGAAGGCGAATTGTACAAAGTGAAGACCTTTACCGAAAAACCCAATTTGGAGCTTGCGGAGACCTTTTTGGAGAGTGGTGATTTTTTGTGGAATTCTGGAATTTTCATTTGGAACGTGCAAAAAATCATTCATGCTTTCCGCAGTTATGCCTCCGAAATAAGCGAATTGTTTGAAGGAGAAGGTTCTGAAAGTGCCTATAACACAGACGAAGAAAAAGCTTTTGTAGAGAAAGTGTATTCCCTCTGCAAAAACATCTCCATTGATTATGCGGTCATGGAACATGCTGAAAATGTGTATGTTTTGCCATCCAGTTTTGGTTGGAATGACTTAGGGACTTGGACTTCTCTTTGGGAAAACCACGAGAAAGACTATTTCGGCAATGCCATAGAGGGCGAAAACGTGATGGTCTACAATACACAGAACTGTGTGGTCATGGCTCCAAAAGATAAAATGGTGGTTGTGCAAGGTTTGGAGGGCTTTTGTGTGGTAGATACAGAGGATGTATTGATGATTTGCCGCATGAAAGATGAGCAAAAAATCAAACAAATCAACGGGGATATTAAGAAAGCAAAAGGTACGCAGTACTTGTAGGGAATGAAAATTAAAATCTAAAAAGCACTTCAATATCAGCTTTTATGAGACGATATTTGTAAACTTATTTTTGAAGTGTTCCTATATACATTCAATTTTAGTTTGCCATAATATTTTGTTTTAAATTAGGACTTCGGAAGTTTCATAAACTTCCGAAGTTTTTACAATTTTTATGGAAGCCTTCAATGAATTTAAAAATTTAATTAACCATTAAAACAATTGATTTTGAAAAGTATATGTGTTTTTTGTGGCTCTAATTCGGGAGTAAATCCTGCTTATGCGGAGGCTGCCAAACAATTGGGCTACTTATTGGCAGAAAACGATATTCGCCTTGTATTTGGAGGCGGAAATGTGGGGTTGATGGGCATTATTGCAGATGCAGTGCTCGAAAAAGGGGGCAAAGTTATTGGAGTGATTCCTCATTTTTTGATGGCAAAAGAAGTTGGACACACAGGTTTGACCGAAATGAAGTTGGTGGATACGATGCACCAACGCAAGGAGTTGATGGCAGAACTTTCAGATGCTTTTATCACCATGCCAGGAGGGATTGGTACGATGGAAGAGTTTTTTGAAATCTTCACTTGGGGACAGTTGGGGTTGCATCCAAAACCTTTCGGAATACTGAATGTCGGAGGCTATTACGACCACCTACTTGCATTTTTTGATACTATGGTGCAAGAACGTTTTTTGAGTGATAGCAATTATAAAATGCTTTATGCTTCCAAAGAACCTGCTACTTTATTGAAGGAACTGCAAAACTATCAGCCAATGGAGAATCCTGATAAATGGTTGGATAGGACGAGAACCTAAAAGAAATTTAAGTTCAAAGTTCAACTGCAAATTCAATTAATTAGGGGCTATTCAGTATCAAGGGTGCAGTTGTCTTGGTACTGAATAGTAGCTGCTGATTGTTCAATAATGGTGAGTTCATCCAAGAATTGCAGTCACTTCAATCTCTACAACCAAATCATCGTCCACCAATTTGGAGATTTCCAACATGGTGGCAGCAGGTCGGATTTCGCTGAAAAATTCGCTGTGCGCTCGTCCGACTCCATCCGAATAAGCAATGTCAGTCACAAACATTCGGGTACGAACCACATCTTGCAACCCTGCTCCTGCCTCTTTTAAGGCGACAGCTATTTTATTGAAAATGAACTTCGTTTGTTTGTAGGCATCTTTTGGCGCAATCACCGTTTCGCCGTCTACAGCAGTCGTGCCAGCTACTTCAATGATGTTGCCAATTCTTACGGCTCTTGAGTAGCCTACAATACTTTCCCACTTGGTGTTGGAAGAAATGTTTTGTCGTTTCAAGGTATTGGTATTGATTTTTGAAGTGTGAAATTTTGATATTGAAAATCTTCAAGAACTTAGATTTTCATTTTCATTTTCATTTTCATTTTCATTTTCATTTCTGATTGAGCCTCGCTTCATCCGCTTTCTGCAATGCCAGTTCTTTCTTTTGAACTCTTCTGGAAATAACGATACTCATTTCGTAGAGGAGATAAACAGGAAAACCAACCAACAATTGGGAAATAACATCGGGCGGTGTAATAACGGCAGAAAGCAACAAGATAGCCACGAAAGCATGTTTTCGGTATTCACGCATACTTTCAGGGGTAGCAATACCCACTTTGGATAGGAAATACACGACCATAGGCAGTTCAAACATCACTCCTGCTGCCAAAACCAATGTGGCAATCAAGGAGACATAAGAGGTCAATCGCCAAGTATTGGTGACCACAGTACTCACTGTATAGGTTGAGAAAAAATTGAGTGAAAAGGGGCATAAGACGAAATAACCAAAACAAACACCAATCAAAAACAAGAGTGAACTGATGAAAACAATCCCTTTGGTATATCTTTTTTCGGATTCATAAAGCGCAGGTGCAATGAATTTCCACATTTCGTAGAAGATATAGGGGAAGCCCAAAATCAAACCCAATACAATGGAAACTTTGATGTGGGATAAAAACTGTGCCATTGGGTCGACGACGATAATGTCGAAATGCTTTGGACTGAAACACAAGCTGTCACCAAAACCAAAATGGTGTGATAGATTGCAGAAACCCACATAAGTAGGAAACCAAGATTCTTTTGGCCCAAACAATAAGATGTCGAAAACGAAGCCTTTGGCAAGAAAAGCGAGCGCAGCAAAGATTCCAATTGCAGCCAGTGAACGGGCAAGATGCCACCTCAGTTCTTCCAGATGCTCAATAAAAGACATTTCGGATTGGATACTCATATCGTGCTTGTTGTTAAAACTGTCATAGTAAAGTAAACCTTCTTCTTTATTTTCGTAAAAACATTAGTAAATTGCACTTTCATTAGAAATGAGGAACAATGAATGAACAATAATTGGAAATAATTGATTTATTTCGACCAATTTTTATTCGTTTTGGCTTATTTTCTCGTTATTATCGAAGAGATAAGTCATTCAACACTTATCATTTTGTGATTCTCTCTGCAAAGTAAAACTTATTAGCTAAAAAATTACATTCATGAAGCCAAATTCTACTTACACTTTTATTAGACTGGCCCTAGCCCTGTGTTTATTCCTTAGCTGCAATTTAATAATGGCACAGGAATGCACAATTGACTTTTCCAATTTCACCATTGATACGCCTGACGGCCCCATTTCGGTAGGCGAAAATACAACAGTTTGTATCAACCAAACGGTGACATTGCCCAATCTTAATTTTCAAGCGGGAAACAACCAACCCAGCCCTGGTATTATTTGGGCGGTCTATGACTGTCAGCCTACTACGGTGAATCCTGATGATGACGCTTGTAAGCGCCCTGTCGTCTTGCGTGACCCAAGTGGTGCGGTGATTATTGGAGGAGGCGAAGCAGATTTTAGTTTTGCAAACTTACCCACTCCTGGCGAATCGGAAATAACGGTTTGTCTTGTGCCAATTATTGATGGCGATACAAGTGGTTTGGCGATTGAGGATGATTGTACTGGGATTGCAGTGGGCTTAGAATATCCGTGCATTACTTTTTTGGTACCAGAAGACAATCCTACTCAATGTGATAGTGATTGTGATGCTTTTGAATCCAATGATGAATGTATAGATGCTGTGCCTTTGACGCTTCAAGGGGGAACAGTTGTGTTTCCGACCGAAGCCGACAGTGTTTACTCCAATGTGTGTGCCACAAGAGAAGGTGATTTGGAAGTTCCCAACTGTTTTTTGGATGGAAATACTGCGAATACAGTTTGGTTTAGTTTTGAAGGAACGGGAGGTGAATATACCATTAGCACCAATGCTTGTGATGCGGCAAATGTGGTGATTTCGGACAGCCAAATGGCGATTTATACAGGTGGTTGTGATGGTTTGATAGAAGTGGCTTGTAATGATGACATTGACGGAAGCAATTTTTTGTCGAGTATCACAGAATTTCCGACAATAGAAGGAACAACCTATTTCATCATGGTAGATGGTCTGGACAATGGCTCAGGCGAGTTTTGTATGGAAGTCATCGAGACTTCACCGCCTTGTAATGCCAGTTTTGGGACGGTTAATTTTGAAGGTGAAACGGCTACTTGTGAGGGTGGAAGCTTCAATTTTACACTAACAGGAAACTCGACAGACGGTTTCACCTCTGCTTTTGTGATAACGGATGGTATGGGCGTGATTGTAAACATCGTCAGCCCTGGAGACATTGATTTGGCACCAGGTACATACACGGTTTATGCGATTAATTTTGATGAAAACAATGCCGATGCAGTAAATGCGGCAACAACGATAGAAGAACTAAATGCGCTTAATATTTGTGCGGATTTGCAAGAAACGGGTACGGAAATTACCGTATTTTTTGATGGCACGCCAGATTGTTGTGAGGCTGCAATAGGCTCTTTGTCAGTCGAAAACGAAATGGTGGTTTGTCAAGTGGCTGGTGAAAGTTTGGATTTTACTATAAATGGCGCAAACACAGGAGCAGGTTTTTCAAATGTATGGTATTTTCAACAAAATGGAACGACTACTTTGGGAGGTGTTTTTCCTGCTGGTGTGAATCCCCTGACCTTCAATCCTACTCTTGCAGGAATAGAGGTTGGAATTGTAGCGATTTATGTGGTCAATGTGAGTGAGGATGATGAACAGGCAGTGATTGATGCTGTTGGAGGAGATATGGAGACTTTTGTCGAATCAGATGACATCTGTGCGGACTTGGTGGACAGTCCTTTGTTAATTACCGTATTGGCTGCCAATGACCCTGATTGTATTGCGTGTGAACCCAATGCTGGAAATTCTTCTGCCTCTTCCGAA
>JBGCDY010001058.1:0-3793 GCA_045105835.1 Chitinophagales bacterium | reverse complement strand
CTCAAACCTGATAAACTCATAGAGTTTCTTAGAGATATACATTTTTTATGAGAAAGCCATTACATCAGGATGCTCTTGTCCCAAGGATTTTTTATAAATATCTAAGGCATTTTGAAAATAATTAATAGCAAGGTCATAATCCCATTTTGAACTATAACATACCCCCAGGTTATAAAAACTACCTGCTACAACATGATGGTGTTCACCCAAATATCCTCTCCCTTTTTCTAAAACTTGTTGTAGTAATTCTATACCCTTCTCGTATGCTCCCAAAAGTTTACAAATCCAACCAATCCAATTATTCACTCTCACCCATTCCTCCCACAATTCCCATTTTTCATACAACACACTCGCCTGTTCATATACTTTTACAGCCTCTTCATACTTAGCTTGTTTATCCAATGCTTTTCCCTCTTCAAAATACTGTCTCGCCAATTGTAAATCCTTTTCTTTAGACATAGCATTTTGTTGTTTTACGTGATTGTGAATTGATATTGAAGTGAATGAAAAACAGTAGGAACAAAATACACTTTTTTCATAGAAATAGGGAACTGCCTTTTTTCAAAAGACCGTTCCCTATTTATTTAACCCTTCAAAAAATCGGCTATTCTGTTCGGTTTACGTCGAATTCAAACTGCTCGGTTACTGTATAATGTATAGGAATGTATTCCCAAGCTATATCAGAAACATCCTTGTCTTTTTTTACACACATTAAATTAAAGCTTATGGTTACTTTAAACAAAGCCTTTTCAGTATAGTCGTCTGGAACCTTAAAGGTAGCCATAGTCGCTGTGATGGTTCTTTTGCCACTATCGGGTAGGCTGTAAAGCGAAACTCCTGTTGTGTCTATGCTTATTAATTTTTTTGCTTCTGAGTACGAAGTGCGGCACGTTTCTGGACTCACTATCACACCATTCTTACTCTTAGCCACATTAGTACGATAAAGGCTATACTTGGTTTTTACAACCGTTTCAGACGAATGGTCTTCTACTCGAAAACAAGACAAGATAGTACTCACACTCCTACTAAGTGTGAATTCTGAACTATGATCACCTCCCATATTTACGTCAATTCCAGTTTGTATATTTACGCCAGTGCTACTACTTACACTACCTTTACTTTGGTTGGTATTAGGTCCGTGAGATGCTAACTTAATATCTGGTGCTAAGCATTGGATTTCAACATTTACTTCCTCTATGTAATAGCCTCTTGCATCTTGGGTGTCATAAGCTAGCCTATCCCGTCTATCTGCCCATACTTGAGTTTCTCCCATATCAATAGTAAGATACTTTTTATCCTCATAGGTATCCATCCAACTTCTAAGTTCCAAAGTAACCCTCGGTCGTTGCCTGTTTTCTATTTCTTCAAAATCGATGGTTTTTTTTTGGAACTCATAAGCATAGGTGACAATTCCAGTTTCTTTATCACTTATACCCCATTGGGTCCAGTTATTATATTTCCCATTATTTGGAACTTTCGTAGTAGTCATTGTATTTGTGTGCTCTATTGGCTTGGGGTAATTTGTGTCATTCAGAGCAATACGTTCTTTCATTTCTTTTGACTGAAAAGTACAGGAAAAAAAGAAAAGATTTATTAAAACTAAGCTACTCCAAATGCAGAGTTGTTGTTTTAGAAAAGTGTTCATACTGAGTAATCTTTTGAAGTTTAGAATGAGTATTGAAGAAGCGATACTTTTTATGAAAAAGAAAAAATTGGTTTAAACCATTTGATTTGCCCCATTAACCGCAAGCAGAGTCCTGCTTTGGACACTTTTAAAAAAAAAATGCATAAAAAAAAGAGCCGTCTTTCTTTCAAAAGACAGCTCTTTGATGTTTTTTTCTTAAAAACCTTCAATACTATTGTTTTTTGGGAAATACATAGCAGGCAATGCCTTCTGCTTTGTAGCCATGCTTGCCATCGGGCATTTTTTTTGTTGTGAAATGGTGATCTGTAGCTCCTTTGCTATAGTAACGATACAAAGGAATAGTACCTGGTATTTTATTGAGATATACATAGCAAGCAATTTTCTCAAATCTATAGCCCGATTTACCATTTCGACCAAGTTCACTGATATTGATTGTAAAATGATGGTCACTTCCACTAAAATAGCGATACAATGGAACTGTGCCTGGTTGTTGGGTTGCAAATACTTCACAAGCAATCCCCTCTCTTTTATAGCCATGTTTACCGTCGGGCATAAGTCCTGTTGAGAAATGATGATCTCCTATTCCTCTATTGTAGTAACGATAGAACGGAATCGTTTTAGCTTGTGGAGTAGGAAGTTCAGGCAGCTTATTTTCTTGAATTGTTTCTAAGGTAAAAATTTCACCACCCCATACTGCACCACTACCAGCAGAGACATCCCCACCTGTAGCAACTACATATTGACCATTGTGTGTTTTTAAAGTTATTTTGTTATTGCCCAAATCTACTTTTGTAAAAGTTTCCCAAGTTCCTACTCTTGCTCTATTGGCATTTACGGCACCACCATTTTCAGCAACTACATAATGACCGTTATGGGTTTTTAGGGAGACTTTATTATTGCCAAGTTCTTCCATTGTAAAAGTTTCCCAAGTCCCTACTTTTGTTTTATTGGAAGTTAAGCTGCTACCACCACCATTATGGGCACTGAGATAGTGATTATTAATTGTTTTTAAAGCTATGATATTTTTAACATCCTTAACACAGCGACATTGATATTTGTTGAATGGTGTTACTGGATGCGGATAAGACACTCCTTTTTCACGTTCATTATATAATACAAACACTTGGAAAGGCGGATAATCTGAAGAAACCCAAAACCCCCCTTCCTTGCCAAGCCAAACATTTTCTAATCTACTACCAACCTCCATGCTTTCAGGTACAAAATACCCTTCTAGTTTTACATTAAAACCACTTGGCCCTCCGTCAATAAAATAATCAAACTGTTCACTCTCTTCCATTGGAGGGTCAGTCGATAACAAGTTTTTGATTTCTTCAAGTTTAGGAATCCGCCAGCCATCTGGGCAAACCAATTCAATTGAGGTTTTATCGTAATATCTTCCATATTTACAGCGCAGATCTTTATCTTCAGTATCGAGTACTCTACAAATTGAGCCATCAGTATCATATTTAATATCCTCTGCTAGCCAAATTTTATCATTAATCGTTACCGTTTTGTATCTCTGACCATCACGTGGGTCAGTCATATAATCCGAGTTGTTGGGGGCATGCTTTGTGTAATCTGGATAGATATCATAACTAATTGTACCCCAGATTTTTTTTCCGCCAAACCAACTATTTTCATTAAATTCATAATACCCTTTATTCGTATTCTTATTGTATTTCTTTGAGTCTTTAGTAATGTGAATGTATTGACATTTCCAGTTTTCAGAGATTACTTTTTTGTACTTTAATACAATTTTACTAATTTTTCCTACATCCTTTTTATTAACGTAAAATTCATCCATTCCACCCTGTGCCTTATTGCCTTTTATATTAAAAACACCTGTAGAACCCCATTCTCCATGAATGTTTAAGCTAATGTCGTTATCACTCGCTGCACCCTTTTCATTTGCAGTTTGAACTCTTATGTGGTAATATATGTTTTTTGCCGATACCGACGTACTCACCAAAAAGCAAAAAACCATTAAAAATAAGCTACCAAAAACTCTAAGCTTTGTTCTTTTTAAATTTTGAATTTCAAATAAATGTCTCATGTTTAAAATTAATTTGAGGTTAATGAAAATTGGTTTAAATCATTTGATTTGCCCCATTAACCGCAAGCCAAATCCTCCTTTAGACAATTTTCAAA
>JBGCDY010001057.1:0-5272 GCA_045105835.1 Chitinophagales bacterium | reverse complement strand
GCTACGCAAATTTCAGGAAGGTATTTTTTCTTTTAGGAAGGCAAAAATTTTTAGCATAGCAGGGCTATGGTCAAAATTTTTAACGCATCTAAAAGGAAAAAGAACGAGTAAAATGCGTAGGCTATTATTTGCTAAATCCCTTAGCAGAATAGCACGCTAACCTTCTAAAAGATAGACTATTAGAATCTCCCTTTACAGTTTTAGTCAAAGAACCATTTTTTCAACTTTTACTCTCTGGCTCCTTTATATATTTCCAAAAACGTTTTTTTCTGAATTTTGCTGTCCAACCAACCCAAAATATTGAAATTGGGCAACAAATTGGTCTTTGTTTTTGATTGGATATCGGTTAGCTTATCCTTACATTTCTGAAACTCATGCTTACTGATATTGGGGTTTTGGAGTTGTGACTTGATAAAATTCAACACTGCTCTTTTGAATGGATTCGACCGTCCCATTTTGTTCATATACCTAAAAACTTGTTGGACAAGATGGGGAAGCAAGTCATAATTCCCCAATTCATAATGGCTCAACATATTAAAAATGTATATCGCAATTCGTTCTTCTGCTGCGCTCTGAATACTGGATAAACCCAATATTCGATTGCACCAATCAATTGTTTGGTTGTACTCTTCAAGATAAAACTGAATACTTGCCAAGTGACAATAAATATGAAATACATCCATTATGTCGTATTCCGTTTCATTATAAAGAAGCGTTTCTTCGACCTTCAAAATGATATTTGGTACAAGTCCAAAGTCAAAAGTTGCGAAACAAATCATACTCTCCATCAGGAGTGTCTTGGTAAACAACATTTTTTTTGAAGTGACATTGAAGGAAGTAGGATATGTATGTGGAAGCTCTTGAAGTTTTCTAAATGTGGCTTTACTTTCTTCAATTTTATTCAATTGCACTTGAGAACGCACCAGGTTCAACAAGTCTCTGAGATAAGGAGAAATGTTTTGTTTGAGGATAAAAGGTTTTGTTTCTGCCCACTGAATCCTCTTTTCTAAGTATTCGTTGGACAATTCAAGATGGTTGGTAATCGCATTGTAGAGAGAATGAACGTAATAAAAAGACTTCTTAGATTCATAAGAAATGGCTTCAGATTCATCTTGAAGTAAGGGATGCTCCATCAAGTGCTCAAGGTTTTTTTCTACTTCCTCAGAAGTCGCTCCATAAAGTTTTCGATATATTGTATATATTTCCTTGCTAATCAGTTGGTATGTATTTGCATTGTCCAATTGTTTGACAATATAGGCACGGTCTTCAATGAGGTATTGTTGTGGTTTTTGGTTCTCCTGATTGATTCTCAAGTTTGCGAGTTTCATTTGCATATTGACTGCTTCATAAGAGGCGGTCAATAATGAATAATTCTGCGCCATTTTTTTGGTTTTTTCCAACAGTTGGTGACATTCTGTATAGAAGCCCTTATTGAGCAAAATTTGTGCACGCTTCAATAGGTCAAAAGCAGTCGTTTTAGGCGATAAATTTTGGTGGTAATCCGCCAGATTCTTCAAAATAAAATCGTAGAGATGGACTTTTTCGGCTGCAAAATGCTTGACCATCTTTGTTCCTTCAAATATCTTTTTGAGTGCTCGCTCATCGTATACTTTTTGTTTTTCGATGGCTTCATACAATCGTATTGTATTACTCTTCCCCTCCTTTTGGTAAATTACAGCACTCTGAATACTCTTTTTTTCCCCCTTAGAAAGAGACTTTATCAAAGCCCATAATTTGCTGTTACCCTTAGATTTAATTGTTTTTTTAGTCTTCATAAGCTTGAAGTATGACAATGATATTTGCTTAGTGAGAGTTGAATTCCAGTTTCTAAAAACCTCACAAATATATATTTATCACAGAAAAAACCAATCATTTCTACAAATAAAAAACTGAAAAACAGTATTTTATACCTATAAAACCGCTCTTAATTTTCCAGTTTTATTCAAAAAAAGAGTTAAATACTTATCCCAAGAATCTTAATTTTGCGACCAATTAAAAGCTATTTTATTTAGATTAGGAAAAGCACATTTGGCATGAGATGCTATGTTAGTCGGCTTACTTTGTTTACAATTCTATTTTATTGTTGTTGCTGCAAAATATTTTGGTAAGAGAGAGGGTACTTTTTCCAATAAATTATATATTTAAAACAGCATATAAGACATTAAATATTAGATGTGCAATAGATGTCACTAAATAGCTAATTTACACATTTTACAAGGTACTAGAAGTCACAGCTTTCTGCTGTGGCTTTTTTTGTGCACTATATTCATCAGGATTAATGCTCAAAAACACTCCAATAAAAGAGCTCAAAGCATTGATTAGGAAGAAAATCAAGCTAAAGGTGACCGCAATATTGGTCTCTATCCCAAAAAAAGTATTTCCATAGACAAACACAATCTCACGTGCCCCAATTCCCCCTATCGTAAAAGGAATCGCCGCCACAACCGATGACACCAAAAACAAGGTGAGATAATCCACAAAACCATTTTGAACGTGAAGTGCTTGTAATATACAAAATGCCACTCCTATTTGAACTCCTTGAACCCCAATAGATAAAAGACTGGTCAGCTTAAAAACAGGAAGAAAATTCTTGAAGAAAAACCTTATGGCAATATAAAAAATGGGGTAAATGCCGATGATTCCCAAATAAACCAAATATCCAACATCCTGCAATAAATGGAAGCCACTACTGTACAAAAAGAGGATTAAAGCCAAAAAGCACAAAGCAGCCAAACCACTCACCCTATCCAACAAAGCAGCACTTACCAATGATTTAACCGATTGTTCACTCTGCTGTTTCAACACAAAAATCTTGTACCCATCCCCTCCTATTCCTCCAGGTAAAAACAAATTGTAGAACATTCCGATGTAGTACAACTTCAAGTTGAACCAATTCGTTAATTCCACTTCTATGCTTTTGAAGAAATGATTCAAACGAAAAGCGCTGATAATTTTGGAGGCATTGTAAGCCACAAAAGCCATCAGCAAGTAGCCAAAATGTACTTTCAAAAAAGCTTCTTTGACCAATTGAAGGTCTATCTTCCGATAAACCAGATACAAAGCCAAGAGAGTCAAACACAGCTTCAATAAGAGTTTTAAGTATTTTTTAACCAAAATAATAACTCATTTTTTATTCTGTTTCCAGCCAGATTTCCGTGTTGATGAAGTTTAAGGCAAGAATCCGTTTACCATTCCACTGCTCCTACTCCTTCAACCGATACAACACAAAATCCCCATACCCCATAAAATCCGTAAAACCATACAATTGTTCCACGTCCCGACGCTCCAAATATTCCTTCTTTGTGATGTAAAATGTATTCGGTTCTTCCTCCTTTCGGTAGTGCATCATGTGGTCATTGTTTCGGATAATGTAATAGACATATTCCCTCGGAAAAAACGGAGGAATCTCAAAATATTCTGCAATCACCTCCTTTCCTTGAATCAAGAAAAAAGCACTGTCTCTATCCGCTTCTCCCGTCAAATAAACAGGAGCCGTTCCCACAATTTCATTGATGTTTTCGGTGTGATTCACAATTTCTTGTCGTTGAGAATTTGCAGCCTTTACAGGCACATACAAGACATTCATCCACAACTTCAAAGCCACCATCAACAACATCGCAATCAATATTTTGGGGGCTTTTTGGGTCGCCAACAAATAAGCAATAAAACCTCCAAACAACACCAAAGCCAAAGCAATCCACCAAACATAGGAAACAATTTGAAACTGCTCAAGAAACGGAGTCACCACACAAATCCCCATAAACACAAAGGTAAACAAGCCAATAATTCTCCCAAACCAACGATTTGCCCACTCACTTTCTTCGTAATATTTCACATGAAAATGCACCAAAATCGTCAGCAAAAAAGGCAAAAACATATACACATAACGGTCACGACTTGCAGGGGACAACCAATATACGCCAATATTTGCAGCGACAAACAAAAAACTATAAGTCAATAATTCATTGGAAAAAACTTCTTTGCGAACAGGTTTTCCAACCAAAAACAAGAGCAATAAAGAACCAGGCAGCAAGAGCTTAAACATGGTCAAGGGGAAAGCGAAAATATGAGCGATTTGCGCCAAAATGCCTTGGTGCAAAGCCGTTCGGGCAGCCGATTCGGTAAACAATTTAATCAAATAAGGAGCCACATTGCTGTATTGATGATAGCTGAAAAAGTAGGCAAAAGTCAAGGCTGCAAAAAACAAAATTCCCGTAATGTGCTGCCAATAAAACAACATTTTGAACTTTCGTTCGTAAGCAAACAATGCCAACAAAGTAAATGCCTGAAAGGGAAGCGAAGGCAAACCCTTGGTCATCAAGCCCACAAAGGTCAAAAAATAGGACACCAAAAACAACAGCAGGTATTGCTTCTTTTGATAATAATGAAAAATGGAAATCGCCTGCAAATACACAATCAAAGTGTAAAACAAATCAATCTCTCCCAGCAGCGAAAAATACAGCAATATATCCGCACTCAGCACATACAACAAACTCACCAAAGTCGCCACCTCCAAATTAGCATATCGCCTCGTAAAAAAGAAAATCACCAAGCCTGTCAAAAACAAAAATACAAGCGGCGGCATACGAGTAATCGGCAAAGAATAAGTCCCAAAAGCCTTATAAAATCCCATCAAGACAATGTTATACAAAGGCGGTTTGGCATAATACACCTCACCATGCGTCGTCGGCACAACATAATTCCCAGTATGTCCCATCTCAAAAGCCACCAAAAACCTTCGATGCTCCTCACCACAAATAGGCTTCAAACCCAGGTTATAAAAAAAGCCAAAAACCATCAAACCGAAAATCATGGCAAACAACCAAGCATTCTTCTTTTCTACAACTTTAAGCATCCTTCCGTCTATTTTTTCACGATTACTTAATCCAACAAAACCCATCCTTAAAAACGACTGCAAAGTTAAATCTTTTGGCTTCAAAAAACGATGCACTCCAATTCACTTCAAATATTTATAGGAACTTTTATACATCTTTTAATGTAATAAGAAAAATTGCAGTTTGATTACTCTTGAATAGCAATAATTAGCGAAACCCAAGACACTAAACACAAACGGCAAATCGTTAGATACACATACCACGATTAACATTTTTTAATTTCACTCAAAATTAGCCCCAATCATGCAAAAACTCCTTACCTTTCTCTTCGCTTTCCTTTTGGTCAGCACCGCAATCGCTCAAAATACCCAACAACAAGTAGCGGTCTATTTCGACAAAGACAAAGCAGAATTGAGTATTGAAGCCCAAAACAAGCT
>JBGCDY010001056.1:0-3712 GCA_045105835.1 Chitinophagales bacterium | reverse complement strand
TTTTATGGAACGGTAAAACTGGATGGCGCAAGCTACCGATTATCCTTCAATAATGGTCCTCTTTCAGAACATGAAATGGTGGAACTTCGGCGAACTGAACTCAAATATTTTGTGACCTACGAACGAGAAATTCACGACTTTTTGTGGATGGGAATCAGCGCAGGTTACCGCAGTAGTTTGGATTTCAACATAAGCAAAAATCGTTTTAGAGACGGGAATATCTTGATGGACAGCAAGGCTCAAACAGCTCCTTTTCTGAATTTTAGCGTTTTTCTTGTCCCTCCAAAGAAATTTTTGAAGTAAGTGTTTATAACACTTAAACGAAGTACAGAACAAAACTATATTTGAAGAGAAAAACCTTATAGGTTTAAACTTTATAAATTGCTATTGATTTGATAATCTGAATAAATTACATGAAGAAAGACCTATAAGGTTTACATCCATGAACCTACCAAGGGTTTGTCTTGTATTGAAAAATTAAATTAAATTTTATTTTACTCTCCATTTCAAAGTTATCTCTAATCAAAATTATAGGTATTTCCAGAAAATAGACTTTTTTGAAGTTCATTTTTCCTTCGAGCAGCTTTTCAACACTTTCTTTCGTTCTAAATAGTAGGGCAATGCCAAATACCTAAAACCGATTTTTTAAGAATCAAAACAATACTCGCTATGTTTAGAACTTTACCTTTATTTAAAACAATGTTTTTTTTAATTGCTTTCTCACTTCTATGGAGTTGTTCGAAGGACGACAGTAGTGAAGAGCCTACGCCAGAAGGAACAGAAAGTCCAACTCTTCTCAACAGTATTGATGGAGATGGAATGTCTATAGGTGGATTTAGTGATAGCACTGGTGGTGGTAGCACAAGCGAAGAAGGTGGTGGAAATGGGAACGGAGAACAAATCGAAGCAGGGGTCATTACGGCTGGTGAATGGAAAGATTTGGACGATTGGGAATATTGGCTGCAAATCATGCGAAATCCTGATTGGATGAAAATGCAAGAACAATGGCAATTCTTTCCCACTCAACGCTATTCTGCTATCATCAAAAACAATCAAAATCAACTTCTCAACGATGCTCAGGTTTTACTGAAAGACGCACAAGGAAATGTACTTTGGGAGACACACACTGACAACAGTGGAGCTGCCGAACTTTGGGCTGGATTGTATGGTGAAAATGCAGAAGCACACCACATTGAAGTGATTCACAACAGCCAAACTTTCACCTTCAACAATATCAAACAAATCGCTGAAGGCAAGATGGATTTGAAGGTTAATTCAACTGTTGCTACCCAAAATCATTTGGACATTTCGGTGGTCGTAGATGCGACGGGTTCGATGGGTGACGAGATGGAGTTTTTGAAGGTGGAACTGCAAGATGTACTCAATCGGGTAAAAAGCAACAATGCCAATGTTAACCTCCGAATCGGAACGACTTTTTATAGAGATGATACTGATGCCTACCTGGTTCGCAACTTTCCGATGACTTCCCAAATTGGCGATATGCTCACCAATATTGAAGAACAAGCAGCTGGTGGTGGCGGTGATTTTCCAGAGGCAGTCGAAGCGGGCTTGTCTGCGGCATTGTATGAAAATGATTGGAGTGAATTGGCTACTGCTCGTTTGATGTTTTTGCTGTTGGATGCTCCTCCTCATGAAACTCCAGAAGTAAAGGCTTCTCTTCAAAAAATCGTTGCAGATGCAGCTGCTAAAGGCATCAAAATCATTCCTATCACTGCAAGTGGTATCGGCAAATCAACGGAATTTTTGATGCGATTTTTTGCCATCTCTACCAATGGAACCTATGTTTTCATCACCAATCACAGCGGTGTTGGAGGCGATCACATCCAGCCTACAATTGGTCAATATGAAGTCGAAAAATTGAATGATTTATTGGTTCGTTTGATTGGAGAAGATATAGAAGTGAATTAAGGAACTAAGACATACGATTAGACACACAAGACTAAAGATATTTCTTGTGTCAAAAAAAATAGCGAAGGATGTGAGTCCTTCGCTATTTTTTTTATACTGCCTACAGTGCTTTCTTCAGCAGTTAAAGCAAATACAGAATGCTTGATTGGCAAACAGTCTTTTCATTTTAATTCTTATTTTAATTTTCATTCACTGCTTAGTTCACCTTCTCCAATTCAAGCAAAGAATTGTATTTCAAGATGTTCACATACTTGTTTTCCAAGTAATCCGTCGTAAAAAAACTTTGATTGTATTGACTTTTGGAAGCTCCCTTGAAGTCAAAATTATTGAACAGTCCTTTCACCTCATCATTCCCAAAACTTTGCTCCACCTTATCCCCATGTTTGTGGAAATTGCGGGCAAAATAGGTAATCAAGTCATAGCCTGTATTTGCACGGCTTGAAGGATGCGTTTTGAAGGTATTGAAGTAATCCTCCTTAAACTGTCGGTAATTTTCAGAATTGGAATTTGCCCAAAACGGAGCAGGAATGTGAAAATTGAGGTTTGCCAAATAGTCCAATTGAAGTGTATTCATTTTCATCCAATTGGGCATTCCAAAAACGGTAATTGGGTAACGGTCTTTAAGCATATTGAGTTTTCGCAACAAATCATTGATAAACAATTCATTAAAAGAAGTCACTACAATCACATTCTCTTTGTCAGGTGACAAATGTGCTTCAATTTTCGATTCAGAATCGTCCAAAGAACTCACCACCTGTGTCACATCCACATAGCCATACTTTTCTCGGTTTGCCGTATTCACCGTTGCGAATCGGTAAAACAAAGCTGCCAAATTGCTTTCATTTGGCTTTGAAGTACTCAATGCTACAATGTTCCGATTGGGGTAAGTCCCTACGATGTAATCAAACATCGCCGCACATTGTGTTTCTATTGAAGGGCTTGCCATCAAATAGTAAGGATTGTCATAAGTGATTTTATTGGAAGGTGAAAGTGGAGAAACGGCATGTATGCGGTTGGCTTTCGCAAATTTTGCCACTTCCACAAGCTGCTTGTTGTAAATCGGACCAAGAATCAAATCCGCTTGTTTCATTTCAGGGTTATCCAAAATTTTCTTTACCTCAAAAGGGCTATTTTGTGTATCGTACACCCGAACATTTAGCGATACTCCTTCGTTCTTCAAATGTTCTAAACCTACTTGGATACCTTCATAAAATTCCAATGCTAAATTGGTTTTTTTAGGCACTGAATCCATGTTTGAGGCAGTTGGCGCAAATCGATTGAGTTGGAAGGGCAACATTACTGCTACATTTGCAGTATAAGGACGTGCCTCCACCTCAGGAATTTCCTCCAATTCAGAATTTTTGTCGGGTATAGTAATGACGACTCCCGTGCTGTTATCAGTAGATTCCGACCCCGTATTGACCCTTGTAGGAGGTTTGATCACTTCGGGTGTAAAATCTGGCATTTCATTGTCAGTATTTGTATTTGTTTGAGTACCTTGTGTTTGTTTTGCACCACTGCCACAAGCACCTATCAAAAGGCAAATACACAGCAAAAGACTGGTAGAAAAATGAATTTGGTTTCTGAACATTGGAAAATTGATATGAATATGAAAAGTTGAGGAACTGCTTGTATAAACCCTCTCTCTCGCGCGCATTTGTAATGCGTGTGCTACAAATTTGTCGTTTGAAACGACAAGAAGTTTTAAACACTCGTTACAAACGAGCGCAAGTATTAGAATAAACGATTCGCACGCATTTGGAATGTGTGTGCGCTTTTTTGC
>JBGCDY010001055.1:0-4943 GCA_045105835.1 Chitinophagales bacterium | reverse complement strand
ATACCTGTTTTGACGCAGATTCGTGGTTTCTTCCCACTCGTGCGTTGTTTGATCTTTTGTGCGCTCAGGTGTTGATTGCCCGTCATTTAGATTTCGTCCAGCATCTCCTTGTCTCCTCGTTGTACCTTCAATGTCAACATGTCTCGGTTGGCAAACAACGTATCGCTCTCCTGTGTTATATCCACTGCTACATCAAGATAACCCTTTTCGGTATAGTATTTCAGGATAGAATTTTTGGCGTTGTTTAGAAGATTTTGGTTGATAATTCGCCCACGAATCAACCCAACTGATTCCTTGAGGTTCTCTTCATCCGCTTTCTTCACTCCTCTAAAACGGTACTTAGACAAACGTACCCTTTCTTTGAGGTCAATATTCAGAAAAATCACATCGTTGATAATTCGAGTTGCATAGATTTTTACATCTGCAAACAAGCCTTGTCTCCAAAGTTTTTTGATGGAATTCGGAATATCGTCTCCCGGTATAGTCACTTTATCTCCCACGTTCAAGCCCGAAAAACTAATGAGGACATTCTCATCCAAGTATTCCGTTCCTGTAATGGTAATCCCACCAATCTCATACGTTTTTGGTGTTTTGTAATCTATCGTTTCTTGCGCTTGCAGTTCTGTCGCAATCACAACGGTCACCAAAAGCAATATAAAAGTCAATAATCTATTCATATTCAAAATCTTTCTACTTCCTTAGCGGCGAATGAAAATTAAAATGAGAATAAAAATTAAAAAATCACTTCAATATTATTTTTTTACGAAAGAAACTTTGTAAACTAATTTTTGAAGTGTTCCCTATTGAAAACTCAAATCCCAAATCAGGAAGTTTTGCCGTATCGTCTCTCTCTTTGTTGAAAATCGTATATGGCTTTGTAAAACTCTTCTTTGTCAAATTCAGGCCAATACTTTGGTGTAAAATACAATTCGGTATAAGCCAATTGCCACAATAAATAATTACTGATTCGCTGTTCGCCACTTGTACGAATCAACAAATCGGGATCGGGGATATTCCAAGTGCTCAAATAACTGCTGATTAAATCTTCATTGATTTCATCATGGGCTATTTTCCCTGCTTGAACATCTTGGGCAATGCGTTTTGTAGCTTCTGTGATTTCCCACCTTGCGCTGTAACTCAATGCCAAAGTCAAAGTCATTCGTTCATTGTCTTTGGTCTTTTCCATTGCTTCTACCAATCCATCATAGCATTTTTTGGGCAATGAGGTGATGTTTCCTATGGCATTAAGACGGATATTGTTCTCGTAAAGTTGCTTCGTTTCGACCTGAATAGTCTTAATCAACAAATCCATCAATGCGCCGACTTCTTCGACTGGTCTTCCCCAGTTTTCGGTAGAAAAAGCATAGAGCGTAAGGTAAGGAATTCCCAACTCTGCACAAGCCTCTGTTGTATCACGTACTGCTTTGACTCCCTTGGCATGACCAAACATTCGGTTTCTACCAAAACGCTCTTTTGCCCATCGTCCATTGCCGTCCATAATCACCGCAATATGTTTGGGCAATTTATCTGTGTCAATTTTGTCCTTAAAAGAAGCCATTTGAAATCTTTTTTTGAGCAATGAAAGCTTAAACACAAAGAGTCAGCAAATAAAAATTGACTGACTCTTTGTGCTTTATCGCTCCACTCCTATCTCGGTGTAATACATCTTTTATTAAAAATCACAAAAGTCAATCCTGCATTGACCATCAAATAACCATCATTCCCAACACTGTCTCCACGTTGTCGTCCTTCTTGACCGATCCTGACTGATGAGCCTCCTTCAATCGAACGATCCGCTAATGCTGCGGCTATCGTGCCATCTCCCAATAAGAATGGGTCTACATAAGTCGTACTTACATCGTCAATATAATCCGTCAGTGCATTTCGATAAGTCACTTCAAAAAAGAAAGTCCAATGCCCTGTCATCCACTGCTTCACGCCAACTCCAATAGGAATCGCCATCTGCAATTTGCGATAAGGTTTTCTTCCCGAAAAATCTGTGTTCTGCTGACCTTCTGTTCCCAATGCATGCAAATTGTAGGTTTCCCCTTCAAATTCAGCTTGAGGGTTGAAGGCAAATGCTGCCAAACCAAGGGTAAGATAAGGAGTGAAAGAATACCTTACATCACCAGGTCGAAACCTTTTGAAGTGCAAATCAATTTGAGCAGAACCTTCTATAATGGAAGTTTTGAAACTAAGGTTTCTTGCTTTTTGGAAAGGGTTATTGGAGAGTGAGTCAGCATGTGCCAACCAAGTCATACCAAAACCTGCCTTCAATGAAATATATTCATTGTAGTGGAATCGGTACAGGACTCCTAAAGCAGGTTTTGTCTTCTTAAAGCTAAAATCACGGTTGAGGTCTCCAAAATAAGTACCTGAACCCAGCCAAAATCCTACTTCTGAGTGCTGTCTTTGTTGTGCAAAAGAGGGGCATGACATTAAAAGAATCATTGTCAATGCACCTATCCATTTCATTTTTTTAACAAACATATTACTATTTTCTGGTTCACTCCTACTAACGAGTGCCATACTCAAATGTTGTAAGTAAGCGGGCGCAAAGGTACGAAAAAGATAGAGGTTTTAGGATTTTTTGGTAAGTTCTGCCTTCATTTGCCTTGGGACTTTCTAATTTGCTTCAAATCTTGTTTTTCCTAAACGATTCCAAGTTTCGGAAGGCTCAATATTTTGTTGATATTACAATACAGGCTTCAAATAGCTCCAAACTGTTTCAGCCACCAAACGATGCCCTTCTTCTGTGGGGTGAATCCCATCAGGTTGGTTGTATTTCGCAATGCCGCCCACTTTCTCCAATAAAAAAGGAATGAAGGTCACCTCATTGTTGGCAGCGATGTTTTTGAAGATTTTTCGAAATTCAGAAGTATATAGGTTGCCCATGCTTGGTGGAGCTTCCATACCTGCTACTACCAACTTTGCCTCAGGGTATTTGGCTTTCACCTTGTCCAAAATTGTTTGCAAGTTTTTACCCGTTTCGCTCGGCTTCACACCCCGCAAAGCGTCGTTTCCACCCAATTCCAATACAAATACATCTACCCTCTGCTTCAATACCCAACCGATTCGGTTTGCCCCCGTTGCAGTCGTTTCGCCACTCAAACCTGCATTAATCACCCGATAAGGCAAGCCCAAAGAGTCAATTCTATCTTGAATCAATTGTGGATAAGCCATCGCCAGTTCATCCTCCAAACCATATCCAGCGGTCAAACTATCTCCAAAAAATAAAACGTTTTTCTTTTTAGGGTCATTCAGTTTCGGCTTTTTCTCGGTCTTATCTTTGGCAGTAGTTATTTCGGATGTTTTTTGAGCTTCACCTTCGTTTGAAGAGGAATTGCAGCCCGTAAAAATTAATGCGAGCATCAAGAAGGATAAAAATTGTTTTGTCAATTGCATAGATATCAGTCCATTGTTTATTTGAAGTAAATAAGGAATCTCATTCTCTGACAAAATTTGTATTTCTATTTTCTGGAAGTTTTATCAGAGTACAAATGATGCAACACTCCAAATGCCTCAAAAGATTACTTCAAATGATAATTTTCATAAATTCCCCTAAAACGGCTTTTTCTCAAAAAAAATAAAAAAAGTTGCTTCCAACTGCTAACCTTTCCCAAAAAACGGACACTATACTATTGGAGGCAGTTTTATGTTCATAAGAAAATAAAGAAATTAGATGTTTTTCATTTTTTGAAAAAACATTCTGGGTGGTACACAAAAGCTAATTATACAGAAAAACACCTTTTACCCACAATCCTAAAAGATTGTGGGTTTTATTTTTCAGGTTTGTTGACAAAAAAAAAGATTGCCACGATAAAACACAGAGTAATCGCAGCAATCCTTTTTGTCCTTTTTGGATTGTTCATTGTTCTTACGAACACCAGCAAAATAGAAACCCGTATAAGGGTTGATGCTCACTACAATTTGTAGCGCAGCCCCAATCTTACCCCTGCCAATTGGTATTTAGCAGACAGGGAATAATCGTCTTGCATCCAGCTTTTGGAGTGAAATCGGAATGTAGGATTGAAGTACAATTCTGCATGATTGCTCATGGAGTAACCGAGGTGAAGCCCTGCAAAAGGAGAGGCATCCAGTTTGTTTTTATAAACCGTTTCGTAATTGTCTTCATTGAGCGTGACGAAACTATTGCTTTCGTCAATGATTTTACCTTCAAATTTATGCGATAAATTGATGTTCATTCCTCCAAAAATTCCAACATTGAAGCGATTCATTCTCAATTTATAGCCCAACATAATGGGAAGGTTCATGATGGTATGCTCTTTGCCTGATACAACACTTCGTTTGTAGGTAGATTGTGTGGTAACTGAATCTCCTACAAAAACCTGATTGCCTGCATCGTCCAAATAGAAATAGGCTTCGTCTGACCAAACTGTGATTCGCTCGATGATGGTTTGTTGGTATTCCAATTTTTCGACTGTTTTTTGGTATTCCAAACCCAAAGCGGCATACAAACCATTGTCAAATTCGTAGCCCAACATGACACCCAATTCATAACTTCCCAGAGGTGTATCGGTATTATTCCAAGTTGTTTCGTAGGCATTGGTTTCGGTATTTTGAGACTCAACAGTTACGGAACTCATATTTCCTTCACCATAAACGTCTATGAATGGACTGCCTTTTATTTTTGTGCGCTGTTTTCCGCCAAACAATGGGCAATCCAAGTCACCATCCCTAAGTGTCATTTCTTTTTGAAGAAGATTTGGCGTACTCATTGAAGCATTGGAGGATAGAGTTGGCAACAAACTCAAATTGTTTTGGATTCGTCCAATGATTTGTTTTTTTGCCTTGATTGGAGCAAAATCCATTTTTGTATTTGCTTTGTCTTCCAAAACTGCAAGGCTGTAATCATGGCTACTTGCATTTGTTTGAGGAGTCGTCATTGCAGTTCCCATTGCAGCTTGGGTAGTTTTTTGCTC
>JBGCDY010001054.1:0-2856 GCA_045105835.1 Chitinophagales bacterium | reverse complement strand
GAATTATTCATCCACATCATACTCTTTGTCCAGCTTGTTCATCCAAGAGACATACACAAAAATCAGTATTACAAATACGTAAATCGCCCCTTGTTGTGCCATCCAAAAACCCAATTTAAAGCCACCAAATTGAATGTTGTTTAGTGCATCTACAAAGAAAATACCCATGCCATACGATACAATGAACCATATCGAAAGTAGGATTGTCAAGTATCGGATATTCTTACTCCAATACTCCTGCATTTTGGTTTGTGCCATAAGATTTGTTTGTTTTATGTTGAGAAAATAGTTGTTTTAGATGTCAGGAAATAGGAATCAGTAGTCAACCAGCATACTATCAAAACAGTAATGGAAAATGACACCTGATTCCTGCTACCAACCTTCTTTTTGTTATAAGAAAATCATAGACTGCAAACGCAATTGACTTAAATCTTGGTCACGATTTCCCCATTTCACACTGTGGTACTCCAAAGTGATTTTGGCAAAATGACCATTTACATAATAGTTAAGACCCAAATCGAAAGTACTACCATTGTCGGTATGACCATCATAACTGCGGTTTTGAAAAGCTACATACGGCATCACCTTTTTGCCTGGTAATAAATAACCTACATGTCCATACAAAACGCTTCCTGTACCCACATCCAATGAACCACTACCATTTTGGTAAGTGAAATTTTCGCCATAATTGAAACTCATAAAAGTTGCATAAGCATTCAATGCGCCCTCACCTGCAGGAGCTTCATAGAAAGCATCCACTGCAAAGTGCGACACACTTTCGGTACTTGTCTGACTATCCAAAGCATTGTAGAGAGCTGTTCCACTAAGTGTTTCATCTACAGGATTGCTTGTATTGTTCAATCGAATCGAACCATTGGGTTGGGCGAAAAATCCGACACCTAAGTTAAAGATTTTCTTTTTACCTAAGTAAGTTCCTACTGCAAAAGGCAATTTAGTAGATTCTTTGTCCCACAATTGGTAACGGAAATAACCTTCCATGACCATACCTCCTTTGGTATCTCCATATAAGTTATTGGCATTGTAAAGCGTATTTCCACCGTTCAAGGCTGCAATACCATTCCCTGCTTGCAGGTTTCCTCTAAGTGCATCATTGAAGGCAAGACGATAGTCAAATTTGCCTGCTTGTCCTTTGAAGTAAACGCCCATGTGACGAGCAAATTGGTCGGTTTGCCCCAAAGAATGCCAACCTACAAAAGGGGTTGTGGCATCCAAGGTCATGAAATTCAGCGTGGAAGAATTTGCCAATCGGTTCATGCCTTTCCAATAGTGCAAACCACCACCTACATACAGTGCGTCGTTTAGTTTATATTCACCCCATGCATCGTGCAAAAACATTTGAGGACCATTTCCTTGAACTCCTGTAATCGTCATATTGGAGGAATTCAAACTATTCAGTCCCATGTGCATCAAAATCATAAACTTGGGAGAAACTTGGGCAAACCACAATAAACGAGAACGGCGAATCGAAGGGCTTACTTTGAAATCGGCATTGTTGTCTGATAGATTTTGAGAAGTCAACCAGAACTGATGCCAAGTGATGAAGCGAATATACTTGCTGCCATCCTCACTCATCTTCAGGGTCATGGGTTTGTAGGAGTGGTCTATTTCTTTTTTTTCTTCTTGTGCATACACATTGTTCGTGCTCCAAAATCCAATCAGGAGCAGTGTAAAAACGAAGAGTTGAAGTCTTTTCATAGTGTACCTATTTTTAGTGGTGATAGATAATTATCGAACTATTTCTGCATAAAAGTATATAAATAGTTATATACTCGCAAAATTAAATAGTCTTTTTTTCAAAAAAAAACTATTGTATGCACCACTAAAAATATAAAATGACTCTAAATCAATTGGTTAGAAACAAGCCTCCACATACTCCAATATCTTCGAGACTTCTGCATGTTTGATAAAATAGAAGGTTTTGTTCCCAATTCGGTTGGAAGTCAACACACCTTTGTTTTTCATATTGTTGAGATGATAGGAAGCTACGGCTTGTTCTATGTCCAATTGGGTGTGAATTTCGGTAACAGACAGTTTGTCCCCTTCCCTAAGCAGGTGTAAAATAGCCAATCGCATAGGATGGGATATAGCTCGGAGTGCATTGGCGGCGCGTTCTAATAAATCAATGTTCAAATCAGAGGTAAAACTGGGCATAAAAATATTTAATTATGTGACTATTGAAGAAAATAAATATACAGGAATAATAAGGAAAATAAAGGGCTTCACTCATTTTCTTCAAAATAGTTGTTTTTTGTAAAAGCTTGGCAAATTTACCTCTAAAAAAACAATTTATGTTGAGTAAAGAATTATTCAAAACATGAAAGAATATAAATAGTCATATACTTTATTGAAGTATCAATTCTTTTTTTTATTTTTGGGCTGTAAAATATCAAAACATCATAAAACAAACATTTATGTCACACAAAATAACCTCTTGGGAACAATACCTAACTACTTACGAACGCAGTGTAGAAGATCCAGAAGGCTTCTGGGCAGAAATTGCAGATAGCTTTCAGTGGCACAAAAAATGGGACAAAGTCTTGGATTGGAACTTCAAAGAACCCAATGTCAAATGGTTTGAAGGCGCAAAACTGAACATCACCGAAAACTGTTTGGACCGTCACCTCGAAACCCGTGGCGACAAAACGGCGATTCTTTGGGAACCCAATAACCCAAATGATGAGGTGCGAACTTTTACTTACAAACAGCTTCACAGCGAAGTCTGCAAATTCTCCAATGTGTTGAAAAGCAAAAAAAAAAAAAAAGGGGATAGAATTTGTTTGTATATGCCGATGGTGCCCGAATTGGCGATTGCAGTATTGGCATGTGCAAGAGTAG
>JBGCDY010001053.1:0-3906 GCA_045105835.1 Chitinophagales bacterium | reverse complement strand
CTCAACCTTGCTTTTTCTTTTTCCGAAAAAAGCAAAAACAGCCTCTTATTGGAATCCATCAAAGCCAATGAAGGAAAATCCGTCGTAGGTGTGCCAGATAGTTTGCTGCAAAAAGAAAAAGACCTCAACATTGACATTGCTTTTTACGGAAAAACGCTACAAAAAGCACAAGATCAAAAAGAAGAAGCCAAAATAAAATTGTATCAAAAATACCTCTCTCAATCACGACTGCAATTGGTGGACTTGCGAGAAGCATTGGAGCGAGATTTTCCCAAATTTCACGCTTTGAAGTATCGAGGAGAAACGACTTCTATTGCAGCCCTTCAATCCAAATTGTTGGGCAAACAAAGTGCTTTTGTGGAATATTTTGTGGGAGACAGCAGCACTTTTGCCTTTGTCATCACCCAAAGTTCCACCGATTTGCTCCGATTAAAAAACCCTTCTATCCTCCAAAAAGAGGCTGTCAATTTTCGGGAGGTTTTATTAAACCCTAAGGCTTTTCAACAAGATGCCAAAACTGCCTTTGCAGATTATCAAAACAAAGCAAGCATTTTGTATCAATCGGTTTTGCAGCCCGTTCTTTCAAGCCTTTCCAATGATATACAGCGATTAATCCTTGTTCCCGATGGATTTTTGAATGCCATTCCATTGGAAGCTTTGACCAAAACAAGTGAGACAACCGCAGGCTTTGATTTTGCCAAACTGCCCTATGTCCTCTACGACTACTCCATACAATATGCCTATTCTGCCGATTTGCTCTTGCAAAACCAAACAAGGCAAAGCCAGATTTCTTCCAATGCCGAGTGTTTGGCTTTTGCGCCTTCCTATCAAAAGGGAGAAGTTGCCGCTGCACAAAAAGGTAGTTTACAACAATTGCGAAATACGACAGGAAATTTGGAGGGTACAGTTCGTGAAATCCAAGCCATCGCCCAATTCTTCAATGGGCAATTTGACTTTGGAAAAACGGCTACCGAAAGGCAGTTCAAACAGTTTGCCCCTCAATTTGGCATCTTGCATTTGGCAATGCACGGCGTTCCCGATTTTGACAATGCCAACTTCAATCACCTCCAATTCTCCAACCTCGAAACAGATACATTGGAAGACAATCTACTGCATCACTACGAAATTGCCAATATGGATTTGCAGGCGCAGTTGGTGGTTTTGAGTGCTTGTGAAACGGGTGTGGGCAAATACGAAAAGGGCGAAGGAGTCTATAGTTTGGCTCGGAGTTTTATGTATGCGGGTGTGCCGAGCGTGGTGATGAGTTTGTGGAAAGTCAGCGATGAAAGCACAAGTGAATTGATGCCTTATTTCTACGAGAGTTTGCACAATGGTGAATCCAAAGAAATGGCTTTGCAGGATGCCAAGATCCGTTTTTTGGAGGAGGCAAATTTGGAGTATCGACATCCTTTTTATTGGTCAGCTTTTGTGATGATGGGGGATGGAACGGCTATCAATAGAGGGTATGGAAATTGGATTTGGTGGGGGATTGGTGGTTTTGTTTTGATGGGGATGGGAGTATTCTTTTGGAGGAAAAGATGATTTCTAAGCTGAGAAAACCAGTAACACATGAATTGAATCACAAAACAAAGAACACAAAAGAAACAGGAAAACCCTTTTGTTTCCTTTTGATGCTTTTGTGGTTCAGAAAAACTTAGATAAGATTAGAAATACGCTTGGTCTTTGAACCTCCAATTACTCCAACTCCTTCAATAACTCTTTCGCCTTCTGCCCAAACTTATCCCCCGACTGTTCCACTTGCTTCAACAAAGTCTTTGCCTGCTCCAAATCACCCTTTTTCACAGCCACCAAAGCCATATACCATTGCGCTTTGGGTACATGAATGCTTCCTCCATCCGAAATAATTTTTTCAAATTGTGATTGTGCCAAGTCCAATTGAGGCGGTTCTTGATTGAGGTAGGCATTCCCCAAACAAAAAGCCAGAGAAAGGTCATTGGGTTCTTGGGCAGTCAAAGCTTCAAAAACCTGTGTTGCAGCTCCAAATTCATTGGCATTGTAGTATTCGATTCCCTTCTGAAACTCAGTAGGCGAATCACCTCCCCCCCTTACATTTTTGTTCAGTCGGTAGGTATCAAAATGATTAGCAAACAAGGCATCATTTGAAATAGGGTCGTTGGATTGAACCTGCCACAAAAGCACCATACTGACCATCAAGAGTAAAAAAGAAGCAGCTATTGCCCACTTTCTATTCCAGCCACCTATTTTGGGCACAGGACTATCGGCAAAATTAGGTTGTTCTACCTCTTCCGAACCCAATTCGTCCAAAAATAGACCTGCCTCTGTTTCCACCATTTGCTGGAAAACCAAGTCTACTTCATCACTCAATACGGTATCTAAATTTTGCATAAGTTTTACTTCCTCTAGTAATTCGGCATCACTTTGAAGTTGTTCCTCAAATGCTTCCAAGTCTGCACCTGTAAGCGTACCGTTTAGGTAATTTTCAATTTTTTCGTATGTGTTTTGAAGTGACATTTATGTTGGGGAATTATTTGTTTATTGAATAGTTTTGAGTCTTACGTAATGATTTTTTTTAATTTAAAGAGTGACATATTTTTCTTATTCTACTTTTTGATAGTTTGGATCTTCTTTGATTAATTGAGTTAATTTTTTCTTACACATGAACTTTCGTTTTTTGGTATAATTGACACTACCATACCCCATCTCTTTCATTATATCTTCCATACTTACTTTTTTTAAGAATAAGCCCAAGACTTTCTGGCAGTCTTTCCCCAAGCTCAAAAATTTTTTCCGATACAGATGATATTGTTGATTCTGTTCAATTTCTGTATTCGGAATATCTTCCACTTCTACCATTGATAACATTTGGTTGTCAAAGGTTACCTCTTTTAGTCTTTTATTTCTCAATTTATTCAACCAAATGTTTCTACAGACTGCATAAAAGTAGGTTAAAAACTTATTTTTTATCTCAAAATTAGGGTCCTTTGCTTTTTGACAAATCAGCATCACTCCTTCCTGCAATACATCTCTTGCATCTTCTCTTGAACCTCCATTTGTTTCGACTAAATGAACAATAGCTTTTCCATAATGTTGGTAGATAGTACGAATTGTTTTTGAATTTCCTTCCCTAATTCCTTTTAAATAGACTTCACTTTTTGCCGTTTTCATGGACATATATTGAGATAAGTTGCAGTTGAGGTAAATAACTTGAACATTGAGAAATGGTGAATCAAGTGATTTTTAATTCATTTAAAATCCAAAATTTCTCAGTTATTTTTGGCTAAAGTACAAAAAAATCGGACTAATTTGCAGCGAAAACAGCTATAAACTTCAAAGCAAAATCTTATATTTTAAAAAGTTTATTTTAATATAAAATAATTTTTAATAACGAAACAAACCAATGACTTCAATACAAATCATCCAAGAATCCACTCAATACATTCAATCCCAAACCCAAAATTTCCAAGCCCGTTTCGGTATCATACTTGGCACAGGCTTAGGCAATTTAGTCAATGACATAGACATTCGCTACGAAATCTCTTACAGCGAAATTCCCCACTTTCCAGTTTCCACAGTTGAGAGCCACAAAGGAAAATTGATTTTGGGTTATTTGGAAGGAAAGCCAATTGTTGCGATGCAAGGACGATTCCATTACTATGAAGGTTATAGCATGCAGCAGGTCGTGTTTCCTGTTCGGGTGATGAAACTATTGGGCATCGAAAGGCTGTTTATTTCCAATGCTGCAGGTAGCTTAAATCCCAATATGGACGCGGGAGATTTGATGATTGTCGGAGACCACATCAATTTGCAACCTGCCAATCCATTGAGAGGTAAAAACATTGACGAATTGGGTGTGCGTTTTCCTGATATGAGCAAACCCTACGATGCCGAAATGATAGCAGCAGGGATGAAAATCGCCGAACAGCA
>JBGCDY010001052.1:0-12655 GCA_045105835.1 Chitinophagales bacterium | reverse complement strand
GATTTTGGAAAAGCTGCAATAGTTGAGAACGATAGCCCTTGATAGTGGGAAGTTTATGTACTTCAATAACTGCCTTGGTTTCTTGTATTTTTAACTGGAAATTGTCTAATACATCTTGCACTACATTATTCAAATCCACCCATTCTTGTTGGTGGTCGTTGTTGAGCAAGGTCGCATACTTCAATAAATCTTCCAGTAACTTATTCATTCGCAAGACTCCCGAAGATATGTAGTGCATAAATTCGGTGGTAGAATCATCCAGTTTTCCTTTGAGGCGGCGTTCGAGAAGCGTGGTATAGCTGCCAATCATTCGGAGAGGTTCCTTTAAGTCATGTGAAGCTGCATAGGTAAACTGTTGCAGTTCTTGATTAGCTCTTTCTAACAGCTCGTTTTTGTCTTCAATCTGCTTACTTTTTTCAAGTAAAAGTGCTTGTAGTTGGTTTTCTTTGGTGAGCTGAGCTATTTCCTTTTCTTTCTTCTCCGTTTCATAAGCTATTTGCATATCAATGATGTAATGATACTTTTGCTCATTGTTCAATTCTTGCTTCAGTTCAATGTATTTGTTCCGAAACGCCAACGCAGTTTCAAAATTCTTCAAGCCTTCGTATGCCTTCGCCAATACGTCGAAAGTATGAGAAAGGTGGTAATTGTCTTTTCTAAGAAGACAGAGTTTTTGATTTTCCTCGCCATATTTAATCGCCTGCTCAAAATCTTTTTTGCCCAAAGATATTTCTGCAATATTGATCAGGTGAGAATGGTAGTTATTGGATTCAAAGTTTAATTTTTCGTGGTATTTTTGTGCTTGTGAAGCGTACTGCAATGCTTCCTCTATATTTCCTCTTTTATTGGCGAGTTTGCTCTTGTTGCCCAAAGCAATCGCAATGATTTCATTGAAATTGATACGTATCGCTTGTTCTAAACAAAGTGTATAATATGTATCTGCAAAATCAAATTCCTTGCGGGCAAAATACAAATCTCCCAAATTGACCAGCAAAGCAACTTCATCTCTTTTGTCTAAAACATCAATGTATTCATTGTAAACAATTTCATAATGCTTCAATGCCTCATCATTGTTAGAAAGGTAGGTATAAAGCGTGCCAATGTTACCATGACATTTGGCGATATTGCTTCGGTATTTGATGGCTTCACTCTTTTTCAATGAGTCCATCAAGTGTATCATACAGTTTTTGTAATCCCCTGTACTGCCATAGGCTGCCGAAAGATTGATAAGCGCAACGATTTCGGTTTCTTTGTCTTTTGAGACTTGAGCGAGCCTCAGAGATTGTTTGGCATATTTGAAAATATCTTCATATTGAAGTGTGGCAGCATATAGAGAAGAAATGGATTGAAGGGCTCGGGCGAGTAGGTTTTTATCGTCATTCTCATTGGCGAAATGATAACATTCAAAGGCATAGTCTAAGGCTGTACTGAAATTGTTTTGGAGGGCATACAAACCAACTAAGTTCATATAAGAATTGTACTTGCCTTTTTCATAATTGATTTCATTAGATATTCTCAGTCCTTCTTCTACAAGTCGATGCCCCGTATTCAAATCTTGACGACTGAGGTAGATACGAGAAGCAATATTGTAAATATCCACTTGAACAGAAAGAGAATTTATCTTTGGGATGAGTTGTATGGACTTATCTATGGATTTTAAAGCGTTTGAAGTGTGTGCTTTATTCCCACTGTACTGCCCTTTTTTTTGCCAAACAGTTCCCAATAGTGCATAGGCTTGAGCGGTCCATTCGTCATCCGCTTCAATTTTAGCATTGTTCAATGTTTGTTTGCCGAGCTGCAAAGCAGTAGCTAATTCACACTGTTTCAAAGCCAATTCTATTTCTTGAAAGGAAGTGTGTTTAGTTGTTGTCATTTTTGATTAAAATTCTTCTTTGCAAAGAAATATAAATTCTTTTAAAATATCAAATTGAATGGGCTTTGTTTTAAAGATATATTATATTGGTTTTTTGCTCCATAAGATAACTAACTGCAAACTCAAATAAAAATTTGTGAGTAATTACATTGAATTTCAATAGTGAATAATTGAATATTTTAGTTTTCCTGAGACAAAATAGGGGGTATAATGCCCTTCCTATTACAAGCAATTTGTATGCCTAAATAAGATAGATAATGAAAAAGTCGTTTTGCTTTCAAAAGAATCTTCAAATCGGTCACAACTAATTCATTGGTAAATGAGTTTTTAATATTGTTTTGTAGTAAAAACGTTTTGTCATTTATGAAGAAAATTACTTTTTGTATTGTTTTTTTATTGTCAATTGTTTTGTTTTTCGATTCCTGTCGAAAAGATGATGATGATCTTCCCGAGCCTCCAGATAATATTTTGATTGATTGGGATACCATTGTTTATAACCCTACTGCAAGAGAAATAGTTGTGCATGAGTTGGTTCCTTCCTTTCCTGTGAACCCAGCCAATTCTTTGACAGAAGAAGGCATCCATCTTGGTAGAATGCTATTTTATGACCCTATATTGTCAGGTGATAGCACACAAGCTTGTGCGAGTTGTCACAACCAGAAGTTTGCTTTCACAGACGATGGAAATACCTTTAGTGTCGGGATTGATGGAGTCAAAGGAGTTCGCAATAGCATGGCATTGGTTAATTTAGGATGGAAAGACCGATTCTTTTGGGCAGGTGAGTCAGCGAGCCTGGAAGAACAAGCACTCGAACCCGTACCCAACCCCATTGAAATGCACTTAGAATGGGACGAAGCAATAGAACGTTTGATGAGAAATGTTCCTTATCGAGTAGCATTTTACAAAGCTTTCAATATCAAAACGATTCAAAAAGAAGATGTCGCCAATGCGCTTGCCCAATTTGAGCGAACCTTGATAAGTATCAATGCTCCTTACGATCAGTACTACCTAAACCAAAACGATGACCTCTCTGAAGATGCCATTGATGGTCGTGCATTGTTTTTCAACGAGAAAGGCGACTGCTTTCATTGTCATGGAAATGACCTAAATAATTTATTCACCGAAAATCTATTTGCCAACGATGGGCTTAATTCCGCAGATGAATATTTAGAACTGGAAGACAAGGGCTTAGGTTCTGTGACCAACAATGTGATAGACAATGGTTTTTTTAGAGTGCCGACACTGCGAAATATCGCTCTTACCGCTCCCTATATGCACGATGGACGTTTTCAGACTCTGGAAGAAGTAGTAGAACACTATGATTCAGGTATGAAATATTCACCAAATCTCGACCCCAATTTTGCAGCTCGCTTCAAAAATGGGGTATATCAAGGCTTGGGCTTGACTGAAAAACAAAAGCGACAGCTGGTTGCCTTTTTAGAATCTCTGACAGATTCATCGTTTATCAATAACCCAGACTTTTCCAGCCCATTTGAATAATGCAAGAATCCGCATTAAATTAAATGTTCCCACTCCTCTTTAACGCTTCAATCTTCGTGGTTTTCTGTAAAAATTAGAATCAAATGCTTCATTTATCCGTTAATGCGATAAAAACTAAGCAAATTCGTTATTTTTGCAACCACATTTTTAAAAACAAATTTTACGAAAAATGAATATCAAGTGTATAGTTTTTTGGTGTATCATTGCCACCACCCAATTATGTTTTGCAAATAGCAACGCCAATCAACAGGATGATGACCCAATACTGTTTTCATTTGGAAACGAATCGGTCACTCAATCGGAGTTCATTTATGTATATGAAAAGCACAATTCTCAGGACAAAAACCAATACAGTAAAGAGTCAATAGACGAATATTTGCGTTTATACACCAACTTCAAATTGAAGGTGAAAGAGGCAGAGAATTTGGGAATTGATACGCTCACACATATCACACCTCAACTGGATCAATATTACAAACAGTTGGCTCAGAGTTACCTGTATGATAAAGAAGTAAGCGGAAATTTGATAAAAGAAGCTTATTCTCGAATGACCAAAGAGGTCAAAACCAGTCATATTCTGATAAGAGCAGACTTGGAAGCTTCACCACAAGACAGCGCAAAAGCCTACAACAAACTGGCAGATATTCGTGAGCAAATTGTCAAAGGTGCTGATTTTGAGAAAATGGCGGTCACACATTCACAAGATCCTTCTGCAAAGGAAAACAAAGGAACACTTGGATACATCAGTGCTTTTCAGACGGTTTATCCTTTTGAATCGGCGGCTTACGATACTGAAAAAGGGGATGTGTCGAATATTATTCGCACAAAATTTGGTTATCACATCGTGAAAGTACACGATATTCGAGCTGCAAAGGGAAAAGTCTTGACAGCGCACATCCTGATTAAATCGAAGAATTCTGATTCTGATGAAGCGAAAACTACTGCAAAAGAGAAAGTAGATCAATTGTATGAGCAAGTTAAGAATGGAGGTGATTTTGCAGGTAGAGCCAAATTGCATTCACAAGACAAACAAACATCTGCTAAAGGTGGGGAACTTCCTTGGTTTGGTAGTGGTCGAATGTTGCCAGAATACGAAGATATTGCTTTCAAATTGAAGGAAGTTGGAGATGTTTCCAAACCCTTCAAAACCCGTTTGGGATGGCATATTGTAAAATTGTTGGACAAAGAAGAGGTGAAGAGTTTTGAAGAAGAGGAGGCAAATATTAAAAAGAAAATCAAAAGGGATAGCCGTTCCAAAGTATCGAAAGATGTGTTTTTGAAGCGATTGAAGAAAGATTACAGCTTCAAAGAGAATGCAAACAAAATAGCACCATTTAAAGGGGAGAAACACGAAGACGTAGCGAAAGGTAGATGGCAAATGGCGAAAGCAGAAGGTTTGTCGGATTTGATGTTTTCGATGGAAATCCCAAAGGTGGGCAAATCGGAATATACGCAACAACATTTTGCTCGATTTATCCAAAAAAACCAATTAAAGGCACGAAGTAAGACACAAGCTGCAACGATAGATTTGTTGTACAAAATGTTTGTTGAACAGAGCTTATTGGAGGTTGAAGAAGGTCGATTGGGAGAGAAATACCCTGAATTTAAACGTTTATTGAAGGAGTTTAGAGACGGTACTTTATTGTTTGAATTGACCGAACAAAAAGTGTGGAACAAGGCTTTGGAAGACACGGTTGGATTGAAGGAATTTTACAATGGTCACAAAGACAATTACAAATGGAAGGAGCGAGTAGATGCTGCTGTGGTAACGATTCAAGACCCTTCTACTGCAAAAAAAATTGCCAAAATGATGAAGAAAATGAAAGGCGATTTCAAAACATTGGAAGCTACCTTCAATAAGAATGGAGCGGAAAAAGTTTTGACGGTGAAGGAAGGGAAATACGAGAGTGGACAAAATGAAATCGTAGATAGTGTACCTCAAGAAGTGGGACTTTCTGACCCCATTAACAACCAAGATGGAAGCCTTACTTATGTGAAAATCAATAAAAAATTGCCTCCAATGAACAAAGAGTTGAGAGAGGCAAGAGGATATATTATTGCAGACTACCAAGCTGAACTTGAAAAAGGTTGGGTAGAAGAATTGCGTCAAAAATATCCTGTAAAAGTAAATGAAGATGTGTTGAAAAGCATCTATAAATAGATTTTTGTCGTTTAAGTTTTTAATCTGCCTCTAATGTAATTAGTAGACCGAATATGGTTTGACCTGACTGCATTGGAGGCAAATGGTATATTCACAAATGATATCCAGATTTCATACTGTTTTTTTGCTCGTCGTTGTTTTTGCCTGTTTGACATTTTTAGCTGCCTGCAATCCTTTTGCGGGTACAGATACGGAAGGAGAGAACGAACCTGTGGCAAGAGTCTTTAATAAGTTTTTGTACCAATCAGATTTGGACAAAATGTTGGGAAATAATTATTCCACAGAGGATAGTGCAAATCTCAGCAATTACTATATCTACGATTGGGTGCACCGCAATTTGTTGGTGAAAAAAGCAGAATTGGAGCTTCCTGATAGCAAGGAAGAAATTGAAAAAAAGATAGAAGATTACCGTGCTTCTTTACTTTTGTTTTTATACGAACAAAACTTGCTCGAAAGAAACACCGATACTCTGGTAAAGGATGCAGATGTAAGAGCATATTATGAAGCTCACAAAGAGGGGTTTTTGTTGCGTGAATATATTTTGAAGGCACAATTTGTGATTCTAAAAAGGGAATCTCCTCAATTGGATTCTGTTCGCTATTGGCTCAAAGAGGGCAGTGAAAAATCAATGAAGGCATTGCAAACCTATTGTTTTCAATATGCAATCAATTTTTCGCTGACTCCTGCGTGGAATACATTTGATGAGTTTAGCCAAGAAATTCCTATTCCTGAAGAGGAAGTGGGTGATTTTTTGACGAGTTCTTCTTTATTCGAAACCAAGGATGCGGTCAATGTCTACTTTGTGAAAATTGCAGATTATGGACTTCAAGGGAAACTGGCTCCTTTGGATTACAAAAGAGAGGAAATTAGCAAAATGTTGGTCAATAAAAGACGAATTCAACACATCAAAACAATGAAGGATGACATCTATAAGGATGCACTTAGTAAGAACCAATATGAGATTTTTGATTGATGTCCTAATGTTGATTTTTGTGGTGTATTTACACCTCAATTTGGCTGATAAGTAATAAGAAAAAATAAATGAACACCTTCATTCCCCTTTTGAAAGGGGGTGGGGTATGTTAGCTAAAAAATCGTTCAGGTTATTTTTTTACCGTTACTAAAATAAATTACTGAATAAAATTAAAGTATCAATAACAACAATATGAAAGCAATTAGCTGGATAAGTCTCTTTGTCCTTTCGTTACTTTTTGTGACTACTTCTGTAAAGGCGCAAGAAAAGACTTTGGTGGATGAAATTATTGCCGTAGTGGGCAATAAAATTGTATTGAAATCAAATGTGGAGGAACAATATTGGGCTGCAATCAACCAAGGGATGGAGGACGATGGTTTGCGCTGTCAAATTCTCGATCAGTTACTTTTGGAGAAAATGTTTGTGACCCATGCAGAGATAGATAGTATTGAAGTGTCAGAAGAAGAGGTGGAATCAGAGATTGGAAGACGAATGGATTATTTCTTGGGTTTGTTTAGTGGAGATGAACAAAAATTTGAGGAATACTACAACAAGACTGTTTTGCAGATGAAAGAGGAATTTAGGGATGATGTACGGGATTTATTATTAGCTCAACGAATGCAAGGTCAAGTTTTGAGTGATATAAAGGTGACCCCTAAGGAGGTGAAAACCTTTTTTAAACAGATTCCTGTGGATAGTTTGCCTTACTTCAATGCAGAGGTCGAAATGGGGCATTTGATCATCAAACCTGAATTGACCAAAGAAGAAAAGGAAAGCACAATTGCACGCTTGGCAGAAATAAAAAGACGGATTGTGGAAGATGGGGCTGATTTTGGTGAAATGGCTAAACAGTTTTCGGAAGGCCCCAGTGGACCTCAAGGAGGTGATTTGGGGTTTATCAGTCGAGGACAGATGGTGACCGAATTTGAAGGTGCGGCATTCCGCCTTAGAGAGCCAGGAGATATTTCGGGTACTGTAAAAACGAAGTTTGGGTTTCACATTGTTCAACTAATCGAAAGACGTGGTGAGAAAATCCATGTACGGCACTTACTGCTTCGTCCAAAGATTTCTTATACGCAGTTGGAAGCTGCTCAAGCTCAGTTGGATAGCATTCGCACCCTTATTATGGAAGATGATTCATTGAACTTCCAAAAAGCAGTAGATAAGTTTACAGACGATGAGACTACCAAAAAAACAGGCGGTCTGTTGGTGAATGAACAAACTGGCTCAAGTACTTATGATATGAACCAATTGGATCCCAATATCTTTTTTGCTATTGAAGATTTAAAAGAAGGTGAAATTTCTGTTCCTGTGAAGTACCAAACCAAAGAAGGCGATGAGGCTTATCGCATTATTTATTTGTATAGTCGAACCAAGCCCCATGTGGCGAATTTGACAGACGATTACAATAAGGTTCAGAAGATTGTAAAAAGCAACAAACAGAACGAAACCTTGATGAATTGGTTGGATCGGAAGATAAAACGCACCTATATTTCTCTTGAAGGGGAATACAAGGAATGTTCTATGTTGGAAAAGTGGATCAACTAAGATTACTTGATTTTGAGTACTGCAAAGCTATAAGGAACGAGAATTGTTAAAAATAAATAAATTCAAGATAGCTTTGCAGTGCGAATAATCAAAAAATGATTCGCTATCAATATTGTTTGTATATTCGCATTTGTTTTATTGAGAAACAAAATTTAAACACCATTCTAAGAATATTTGTACGAGTTGGCTTTTTTATAATAAACGTGTTATTTTAATTATATCCAATCGTACATTTCAATTTTGATTTTAATTAAGTATGGCAGCATATAAATCTGATGTAGAAGCGATAGATGCCTTATCTGCAACATATCGAAAGTTAAGAAGTGAGATAAGTAAAGTTATTGTAGGTCAAGATGAGGTAGTCAAAAAGGTACTGATTTGTGTTTTTTGTGATGGACACTCCTTATTGGTAGGTGTACCAGGTTTGGCGAAAACATTATTGGTACAAACAATTGCAAATGTACTGGATCTAAGTTTCAAACGCATACAGTTTACGCCCGATTTGATGCCCTCAGATATTACGGGAGCTGAAATTTTGGACGACAACCGACAGTTTAAGTTCAGCAAAGGACCTCTTTTTACCAATATTGTGTTGGCGGATGAAATCAACCGTACTCCTCCTAAAACACAGGCAGCTCTATTGGAGGCAATGCAAGAACGTTCGGTAACTGCTGCGGGTGTAACCCACAAGCTCAATCTACCGTTCTTCGTATTGGCTACACAAAACCCAATCGAACAAGAAGGAACTTATCCTCTTCCTGAAGCACAACTTGACCGATTCATGTTCAACATCAACTTGGATTACCCAAGTTTTGAAGAGGAAGTAAGCGTCGTCAAACGAACAACCACAAACCAAAAAGTTACTTTAAATAAAATCGTTTCTGGAGAAGAGATTCGTTATTTCCAACAATTGATTCGTAAAATCCCTATTGCTGACAATGTATTGGAGTATGCTGTGAAATTGGCAAGCAAAACCCGCCCCAATACCAAGCATGCTACACTAGAGACAAATAACTACTTGTCGTGGGGAGCAGGGCCAAGAGCCTCTCAATACTTGGTCGTAGGAGCAAAATGCCATGCTGCTATTAATGGCAAGTACTCGCCTGATATTGAAGATGTAAAAGCCGTAGCAGAACCAATTCTTCGCCACCGTATTGTGAAAAATTACAAAGCAGAAGCCGAAGGAATTTCCATAGAAAAAATCATTCAGAATCTATTGTAGATTCTAAAAGAATTCAATATAAAATAATAAAGTCTTGATTTATAGTTTCTTAATATTGAATCAAGGCTTTGTTCCTAAACCCATTGTTGTTATACCCTCCGTTAGTGATATTCCCTATCGCCAGAAAATGTTGTCTGATACCTTCTATTTTTGATGGTATCGAGTTGTGTCTTTAATCATACTCTATTTTGCTGCCAACAAAGCATGACTACCGCAGGTATGGTCTTAATCGTCATTTTAATGCCATATTGTGAAAATAAAAGTAAAAATAAGTGTTTTTAAAATGCTGATTTTTAATTTTTTAAGAAAGTATATTTTGTTATGCCTACCGAAGCTCAATGGAAATTTTGAATAAAGATGTAACTTACAGACACTACTTACATTTTATTTTACTTGACATTTGTTCATCAAAAAATTTAAAACATGGCTAAAAATAGTTTACACGTTTCTAGCGCAAAGTATGTCAGTGATTACATCTTAGAAATTGTATTTAGCGATGGGGTTACACAAATAGTAAATTTTGAGCAGTTCCTTAAAATTTCTTCCCACCCTAATACAAGACATTATCTGAACAAGGATGTATTCCAAGACTTCACAGTAGAGGGAGGTCGCCTTTACTGGGGTGAAAACGACTTGGATTTTGATGTGGCAAAATTGCATCGGAATGAATTACTCCCACCTTCTTTACCTTTTGATTCGGTTAAAAAGGCGAGTATGATTCTTCGAGCTATTAACCACAAAATTCGACGACGCATCATTGAATTGCTAGAGGAAAACAAAACGATGACCGTTACAGAGATTTTTATCAAACTTCGTATTGAACAATCCGCTGCTTCTCAACACTTAGCAATTTTGAGGAATGAAGGAGTTGTTTATACAAAACGAGATGGAAAGTACATTCATTATTCATTGAATTTTGAACGCATTGATGAAGTTATGGGATTTGTAAAAAGTTTGACTGCAAAAGGGTAAATTTGCAGATAGGCATTTTTAAATTAATAAATAGGCAGTTTTGCGGAAATATTTTTTTATTAGACGAGACAAAAAACACAGACATAGCAAGGCTATGGCGAGGCTTTTTAACGAAGTATAATAAAAAAAGATACACGCATAAATGACGGATTTGTTTTTGAAATTGCCTTGAATTTAATCTCATTATTTATCTTATTAAGAATCATGTTAGAACAAGCAAGACAACTTATTGAAAAAGCATGGAGTGACCGAACTTTATTGCAAGAAGCCGCAACAAAGTCCGCTATCCAAACAATTATTGATGCACTTGATAAAGGGCAGATTCGTGTAGCTTCTCCTTCAGCCAATGGCGAATGGGTGGTAAACGATTGGGTAAAAAAAGCAGTAATACTTTATTTCCCCATTTGTCAAATGGAATCCATTGAGGTGGGACCATTTGAATTTTATGACAAAATTCCTTTAAAGAAAAATTTTAAAAGTCTAAAGGTACGAGTTGTCCCACATGCACTTGCTCGATTTGGAGCTTATTTATCACCTGGTGTAATCATGATGCCCTCTTATGTAAATATAGGAGCTCATGTAGGTAGCGGCACAATGGTAGATACTTGGGCAACAGTCGGTTCTTGTGCCCAGATTGGTAAAAATGTTCACCTCAGTGGCGGGGTAGGAATAGGTGGAGTTTTAGAGCCTGTTCAAGCAAGCCCTGTAATCATTGAAGACAACTGTTTTATTGGATCTCGTTGTATTGTGGTAGAAGGCGTACATATTGAAAAAGAAGCTGTATTGGGAGCAAATGTAGTAATCACACAGTCCACTAAAATAATTGATGTTAGTGGAGAAGAGCCTGTTTACTACAAAGGACGAGTCCCTGCAAGGTCAGTAGTAATCCCTGGAAGTTATACCAAAAAATTTCCTGCTGGAGAATATCAAGTCTCCTGTGCTTTGATTATCGGAAAGCGCAAACCCTCTACTGATAAGAAAGTTTCACTTAATGAAGCCTTACGTGAATACAGCGTTGCAGTATAATAATATGATTTTATAGATAATTAATTCAACCCGAAAGCCCTTTAGTTTTATCGCTAAAGGGTTTTTTTATGTTATTTTTTACGTTAGGGATTTAGCATATTTATTTCTATCTCCCTTAAAAACCATTTTTTGACCACCATTAAACACCGATAGAATGTCGAAGCATTTTTTCTATGTCACCATTGTGCTGCTTTTTACTTCAATGATTGCAGTTGCACAGCCAAGCAAGGCACTTGAAGGTTTGGTCAAAAAGATGTCTACACCTTATTTAGAAGAAGAAACGACCCATCAATTGCAAATAGGGATTTTGGAGAGAGGGTATAAATACCATTACCTATTTGAAGGAACAGAAAATGTTGGCAAAGAAGAATTGGATAGCACAGCCTTATTTGCAATTGGCTCGATTACCAAAACTTTTACAACCGCCTTATTGACTGCAATGGTAGTGGATAAAGTGGTGAAATTAGAAGACCCAATTACGCTCTATTTACCTGATTCAGTGACTTTAGTTAATTCTTTTTTGGAGAAAATCACCTTAGAAGAACTCGCCAGTCATACCTCAGGATTTCCCCAAAGACCTCAAAATTTGGCTTTGAAAATGCAAAGTAAAGGACAACCTTATGCCAATTACGAGCTGTCAGACCTACATCAATATTTGATAGATTATCGCCCCATTTTGGATAAAAAACGCCTTAAATCATTAGAAAAAAAGTTTTTGTATTCACATTTTGGAATAGGCTTATTGGGGCATTTATTAGAAGTTGCAGGGAAGGAATCTTACCCAAACTTATTGCAAAAATATCTATTGCAGTCCTTGGGCTTGAAGTCTGCAAAACTATTGGAGAATATTTCGGCAGAGCAAAATCGTTTGAAGGGACACGATTTTTCAGGAAATGAAACATTGCCAGAAGAATGTGCCTCACTGTATGCCAGTGAAGGCTTGTATATTTCACTTCCCGACTTGCTTCAATTTGTGAAAGTAAATATGGAAGAATCTGAGCAGTTTTCTTTTTTGAGAACCAATTTGGAGGCTAAATGTAAAACCGATAAAAAGAGGGTTCAAATGGGCTTGGGATGGTTCATCATCGAACAAGGAAATCCAAAGAAATATCCACCAATTTATACCCACAGCGCAAAGACAAATGGCTTTAGCAGTTATGTTGGGTTTATCCCAAAAACACAGACGGCAGTAGTCGTACTTTCCAACTCCAATAAAAGAGTCGACCAATTGGGGATTTCTATTTTGGAGTTGATTAATCGTTGAAGGTTTAGGTATTCAAAAACTGTATTCTGTAACGGCGACTTCAGTCGCTGACATGCTATACTGTCGCCTGTCACCTTACTTCTGCCCACCTACTTAAAATCAAATCCTTTCTACAC
>JBGCDY010001051.1:0-2297 GCA_045105835.1 Chitinophagales bacterium | reverse complement strand
AACATGAGTTGAAGGGAATTTTTAGACAAAATCCATGTTTGTTTAATTTAAGTCACCATATTGTCCAAAAGGTTATCAATATAGGGCAAATGAACACGTAAATGTTTCACCATAATAACAGATTTTGCACGGACTATTGATGAAAGTCTTCTACTTTTAGATTTTCGACTCTATTCATCGAAACGATATCTTGTCCACTTTGAGGGTCAATGACTTTACTTAGTGCCTTCAATATGTTGTTTTTCTCTAAAACCATTTATTCCTTTCGTTAAGTGTAGATTCTGTTAATTATCGAGGATCTTACAATAGATTTTACCTAAAAAGTGAGAGTTAAAAATATGAAAAATAATATCAATATCAAAGAGAACTTTCATTCTGTATTCAAAAAAATGAAAATTTTCTTTGTATTGAAAGTACTTTTTTTCTTAGGCTCGATAATGAGAGCTTGGCGTGAATGTCAACAGTTGAACAAACACAAAAAAGCCCCAAGACTTCCAAATTAGAAATCTTGGGGTTTTCAAATTTACTTACACACGCATTGCAAATGTGCGCAAGTTTAACACTTCAATTCTAACGTATCAAGGTCACATTCCCCTGTATATATACCTCCTCACCATCAAACGAAAATGCTTTTGCATAAAACACATACACGCCCAAGTCCAGTTCCTGCTCTTTGAAAACACCATCCCAATAATCCTCCAAACTGTAGCCTTCAAAAACCAATTTACCCCAACGACTAAAAATTTTAAACTCAATCGTTTCGATATTCCGCCCTTGAATTTGGAAAATGTCGTTGATGCCGTCACCATTCGGGGAGAAGGCATTTGGAGCAATTATAACTGGCACAGGAATGATGTCGACCATGACTTCTGCGACTGCTTCACAACCATGTTCATTCGTTGCCACCACTGTATAGTTCGTAGCTTCAAAAGGGCGAGCACTGGTATTTGGGCAGTCCATGCATCCCGTCAGATTCTCCAAGGAAGCTTGCCATTCAAGGCTTTGCAGTTCGCCAAATTGGGTGTTGATTATGGCATTTAGGTCAATATCCGCTCCGCTGCTAACAGTTTGGTCTTCGGAGGCTTCAATGCTGATGTCCGATACAATCAAATCCATACTTAGCTCATCCACACAAACGCCATTGTCTACACGCACTTGTAGGGTATAAGTACCCGTTTCGCTCCAATCCAAAGTGTGCGGACCAATTTCATTGGAGCTTGTGCCATTGCCGAAATCCCATTGAAGAGAAGCACCATCGGGTAGTGTGCCATTGAAGGAAACAGTTGTTGTTTCACCCAAACAAACCACTTCGGGCATTTCCATATCTGCCATTGGAGGTTCGACCACTACTAAGGTTTGATTTGCCGCAAATTCGCAACCCATTTCGTCCGTAAAAGTATAAGTGAGAACGTGTTCCCCAACACCCGCTATTGCAGGGTCAAAAACATTCCCGTTCATTCCAACTCCTTCAAAAACACCTCCCAATGGTATGGCAGTCAAATTGACAACAGCTTCATTTGCGCAGAAGGTATCGTTGGGTGCTGCAATGGAAACATCAATCGTGGGGCAATCCGATAAGGTGGTACAATTTTGAATCACTGTTTCGCTGTTGCCGCAAAAATCAGATCCTATTGCAGTGACGGAAATCACGATAGTCAAGTCACCGTCAATTCCCTCCAATAAATAGAAAAGTTGTTCGGCAGGTACTGTTTCACTTGTACCCAAATCGGTTTCGATTTGGTACGCTACTGCTCCTACTACTGCCGTCCACACAAACTCTAAGCTATTTGTTGTTTGCAAACTACAGTCTACCACGGGCGAAGGCATAAATCCAGAAACCGTCACCAAAAGGGTCGCCAAACAATCGTTTCCATCCCGAACACTTACGTTGTAATCGCCAGGTCGGAGGTTGGTAGCCGTTGGCGAAAATTGTGGAGGATCGGTATCCCACTCAAAACTGTAGGGAGCTATTCCTCCCAGAACTTTGACCCTTGCAGAACCTGTACCTTCTTCTGTACAATCCGAAATCGTCACCTCCTCCAATGTCAATTCAGGTGCATCTAAGTTTTCCAACACAAACTGACGGGAATCGCTGCAAAGATTGGCATCTGTCAAAATCAAGAGGTAAGTTCCCGTACCCAAATTGTTAATTTCAAGACCATCACTGATGAATTCATTGGTCTCTACATTGCGCCATTCATAGGTGAAAGGAGCTGTCCCTGCCTCTACAATTACCTCCGAAATACGTCCATCGCTTGTTCCGCAAGAGGCTTGTATCACAGTTGCACCCAAAATGA
>JBGCDY010001050.1:0-11128 GCA_045105835.1 Chitinophagales bacterium | reverse complement strand
GGATTGAGAATGGGCTACTGGCAATTTGTTGGTTGAATTGGGTAGTTCCATCTGTATAGATGATGTCGTAGGGGGCTGTGCCATCCACGATGGTAAAATCAATATTGGCAGAATCTTGGTTATCGCATAAGGTTCCTCCGCCGCTAATATTGATAGTCGGAACGGAGAATTCACTGATGGTTGCCAAACCACTGAATGTTCCATCACAATGATTGTCGTTTATTGCAGTAATGGTAACGTCTCCTATTTGGTTGACAACAAATTCGTAGGGATTGTCTGTGATGTTTTCGATGGACGTTATTTCTGAACCATCCACGGCATAGGTGAAAGACCAAGGGGCTTGTCCTGTGAAAAGAACACTTAGATTTTCCTCAACTGCTACACCAGGGCATACTGTCAGGTTTCCGCTAATGGTGGCTGTAGGAAGGTCTGTAAAATCTAAATCTATGGTATTGGAGGCGACTCCACATTGATTGGCAAGGGTGTAGGTAATCGAAAAGGGTGGTGTGCTGAGACTTTGGGCAAGGTTGGGGTCGAAAGTACCTGTATTGGTGTTGGTAATTCCGTCTCCTGCCCAGTTGCCGCCTCCTTCAAGTGCTTGGAGATCGAAGGGGGCACTGTTTTGACAGAATGGATCTGAGGGTGTGAGTTGAGGAGTGGATGGAGCGGGTATAAAATCCAGATTGACGGATGCAGTGGACTGACTTCCGCAGTCATCTGTGACAGTGACATAGTAAACTCCTGCTTTATTTGCAATAAGTGGGAAGCTAACGGAAGGACTATTGGTCCCAAAACCCCAATTGTAAGTGATGGGGGCTATGCCTCCAATGACAGTTGGAGAAAGGGTGACAAGGTCACCTAAGCAATAATCTGGTACGGATAGTGTTGTTTCGAATACAGGATTGTCAAGAATGTTTATTTGTGCTGAAGAACCGCCTTCATCACATACACAAGCATTGTTGAGAACGGTGACAATGATACTTTCTGAGCCTTCAGAAATGTCATCTAAAAAAGAATTGATGTCTATTTGAGTGCTGGTTTGACCTATTGGAATCACTATAGAACCAGGCAAGGGCGAATAATCTATGCCTGCCGTTGCTGTTCCCGTCACTGAAAAGTCAATTACCAAAGGTTCACTGGTATCATCAGGATTTCCTCTTTCGAATAAAAAGAAACCACTTTCACAATTTTCATACATTTCATTGGGGGAACTGTGGGGATCGGTGACGGCTGCACTAATCAATGCTCCTTCCCCAGCTTCAAAACTATTCGCCCCTAAAAATACTGCAGAATCGTACTTCCAATCTATGACATCTGCAATAACGAGTTTGATGTGGTAGTTTTCGCAAGAGGTAACGGGAGCAGTAGCGGTTAGGATGGTGGTGAATCCATCAAATTCAAAACTGAGATTACCTGTACTGTTGATATAGTAATCAGAGTTGTCAAGGCTGTTGCAGTTTTGTACCAATCCTTGTGAGCCAATCGCTCCACTGTTGACAGAGTTGATGGCAACAGGAGTCGTCGTGCCTGGAATGAGAGCAATGTTTTCACTGCCTGTAAATCCTGGTCCACTGATAAAAAAGGCAAATACATCATTGTATTCACTGCAAACAAATTCGGGATATTCATCAGAAGCAAAAACGTATTGAAAGCTTATTTCGTTTGTGGTGGGGATAAAATCAAATTCTATTGAAGAGGCATCTGTAGTGGTTTGCCCATTTCCTGTAAGCAGGGTATTGAGGTCGGAGTCTCCTGGTGAGCCTAATTCATCCGAAATTCCACTCAATATTGGGTTAGTACCCAGACTTGTATTGAAGTCGTTGGGGCCAGGAATGTTATTGATGAACCCTGTAGAGAGAACGATTCCTGATTCAATGCCTATTACTCCTCCATTGGAAAAACTTCCAATCGCATCACTATTGCCTGTAAAAGATATGTTGGATACTTCGACACAACTTCCTGATATAAAAAGGTCTTCGATTAGTTCTGTTGTGGTGTATGTGGAGGTGTTTGTTTGCATTTCTCCAGGGAAACAACTGCAAGACCAGGTCGTTTTCCAGCCAGAACTATTGGCGGCAGTATTTGAAGAAAAACGGAGGGTCGCACAGCCACTGTCTAAAAACAGGTCTGTCGGAAAATTTATTCCTGAGAGGGAAGCTACAAGCGGCGCTGCTGTAGAATTGCCATTGTGAACATAAAGTGTGTCGCCTGCGGTGTCTATTAATAAGGACTCAAAATTTAAAGCCAAACAATCGCAAGGGCTTGGGGGACAAATGGTGAATGTATAATCTTCATTATTTGCATAGTTTCCACTGGTACCACCACTGTCATACAGTGTACCAGAGGGATCTGTTACACTGTTATTGGTCATATTGTAAATTTGTCCATCAGCTGTTGATGAAGTCGCCAGAATAATGCATAGGAGGAGTAATACTCTCATCATGGAAACAGTTTATTTGTCGAAAACAATCCGAACTTTTTCGTTGATGGCAGGATTGGGTTATAAAAAATCTAGGGGTTGAGTAAATTGAGGTGGTGATTTTCTTTTAACAAAGTTGGTAATATTAAGATATAAAGCATTTCTTATTAGACACAGAAATGCATTGTTGTTTAAATTTCTTCTTAGTTTTTATTGAAGCTATTACCAAATAGATTTTTAACCGTTTATGAGAGCAGGCACAAATATACTAATACTTTCAATTAGAAAAACGTAATAATTATTCTCAAAAAGAATCTGCTATTTTAGTGACAAAATGCCTTAAAGAGTAAATTAAAGTAAGAATTTGAAGAGTACTTCAATACCAGTTTTTTATGAAATGATATTTATAAACTTAGTTTGAAGAGTTTCATAAATGTATTTGAATGTTGGTATTTTATGCGCTGTGAATCTATAGTTTTGTAGAGAAATAAGAAAGTCCAAAATCAACTGCAAAAATGATGCTTGATTTTGGACTTTGCTTGGTGGAATAAAGACTGTTTTTATATTGTACTGTTGGTCAAGGTTTATGCTTGTACTTGATTAACCTTGAAAATCAATTTTAAGCATTGAAGAGTTCTTGGATAGCTGAATAGGAAAGTAGTTTTTTATTGCGTAGTTCTAATAGGGCAGTTTTGAACCAGTAGGTAAATTGCTCTGGATGAAGGTCGATTTCTAAGAAAAGTTGATAGACATCTATCCATTTGACCGCATTGACTTCGGCTGGATTTAGATTCTCGATAGGCTCATTGTATATTCCAATAATGACAGTGTCCAATTCATGTTCAATGAGCTTACTTTCCTCATCCTCTGCTCGGTAAATAAAGGAAAAAATATCCTTCATCTCGGTGTCAAAACCAAGTTCTTCTTGCAATCTTCGGTGAGCTGCATCCAACGAACTTTCATTAAGTCGAGGATGACTACAACAGCTATTGCTCCACAAACCCCCAAAGTGATATTTGGTGAATGCACGTTGTTGGAGCAACATTTGCCCTTTGTCATTGAAGATAAAAATACTGAAAGCGGTATGCAAGAGTCCTTTTTGATGGGCGGCTATTTTTTCTTCTGTTCCCAACACGTTTCCTTTTTTGTCTACTAATACTACGTATTCTTCTGTGATCATAAGGTTAGAATTTGCATTTTGCAGTGAACAAATATGCGGTGATGTGTGAATTTGATTGATAATCAAAATGTGGTTTGCAATTCTGTGAATGGTTACAGAATACTGCTATTTATTTTAACAGAAACTACTAAAATTCATTGTCCAACAAATGGGCATGAAGAAAGTTTTCTTCAATTCAATAAAATGAAAAAGAGCCAGTTTTATTACAGACAACTGGCTCTTTTGGTAAAAAAAAATGTTTTCTAACTATTTTGCATCCTTGCTACTTGTTTTTGTCTTCTGGGTTTGAATCCCCTGTGTTTGCAGTGCTTCAATCAATTGAGATAAGCTTGCCTCCATATCGTTGATGGTATTGGTTTGTTGGCTAAGTGTCTGTTTCTGAGTATCAATGATAGCCTGCTGTTCTTGTATGGCATGAATCAAAACAGGAACCAATTCAGAATAAGCCACGCTCAAACGGTCTGCTTCGGATGCGATAGGTTCTCCGTTTTTATTGAAGTTAACACTCTGACTGCTAACAATTTCAGGAACTATTTTTTGAACTTCTTGAGCAATCAAACCGACTTGTGTACCTTTGATTTGTTGGTTTTTCCAAGTAAAAGAAACAGGTTTTAGGTTCATTACTTCCTTCAATCCATAACTCAATCCGATAATGTTTTCTTTTTCACGTCGATCAGAAAGCTCTGAAAACTTGAGCGCAGTAATTTGGCGGAATGGTTTCTTGTTGCTGCCCAAGTCAAATTCGCCTCCTTCTAGTGGAAACAAAGTTGTTCCTAATCCGATACCTCCGTTTTTACCTACTTGCATAAAAGGCAATTTTTCTGGACCGACTCTCATCAACCAAGGATTTTCATTTCCATGAGGGTTTGTACTACCAATCGTTATATTTTCATGGATGACAATTTCGGTTACTTCAATTGGCGCATCTCCTGTATCAAGAGATTTTCCTTTTCTTTCCGAACAGACTCCTTTGCAGTAGTCGCTAAGTTTAGAACTGTTCAGTTCACAGTTGCAGGCTTCATATACCTTTTTATAGGTTTGTGCAGAAAGGATTTGAGTGCTGATAAAAAGACTAAATACGAGAAGTGTTTGAAATAAAAAGATACTCTTTTTCATGTGAATTTGATTTAAAAGGTATACAATGATTTATTGAAAGAAAATTAAGGGTTTGCGAGAATGTTTATTCTCGAAATAAATCCAATAGATAAAGAGTGAGGAGGAAGGAATATTTATTGTTGTAAGTGTTGCTCTACAAAAATACAATATTTTGAGGAGTTTTGAAAAACAAATTTTCTTCTAAAAATAGGAATCTAATTTGTTTATGTAGAAACTATTTTTTTTTGAAAATGTTTATTTTTAACTACTTAGATTGATACAATTGGTTTTCTATCATAGGAATCTGCTTATTCAATTTTTTATTTAACCATTTTTTCATCTTTCATTCTTATGCATCCATCAGATAACCTCTTCAAACTTATTCAATCTCTAAGTCCTTCCGAAAAACGTTATTTCAAAATCTATGCAGAACAACATATTATTGGTAAGAAGAACAATTATATGTTATTGTTTGATGCAATTGCTCGACAAAAAGAATACGATGAGGCAGCAATCAAACGAAAGTTTAGAAGAGAAAAGTTTATTCGACAACTTACATTTACAAAAAATGCACTGACCCATAAAATCATGAAGGCATTGAGGTCTTTTCGAGAAGGTAGTAAAAATCGAAGGGACGAATCAGAACTTAGAGATTTATTACACGATTTAGAGATTTTGTATCAAAAGGAACTCTTAGACCAATTCAAAAAAGAATTGAAGCGTAGTAAAAAAATAGCTTATCAAGCAGAGGCATTTTTGATTCTACTCCGTTTATTGGCTTGGGAAAAAAAATATGTGATTGAACAGTCTATTAAAAGAACCAAGAAAAAATTGAAGGTAGTTATTGCAGAGGAACAGAAAATCATAGAATTGTATACAAGACAAGCTACCTATTACAACTTGAGTAAACTTATATTGACCTCATTGAGAGTTAAAGTAAGTGACAAAAAGAAAAAGGAACTTCGAGAGTTGGAAGAATTGGTGACTCATCCTTTATTGAAGTCAAAAGAAGAAGCAACTACTTTTATGTCCAAAACCTATTATCACGATACCTTGGGTTTGTATCATTGGAAAATGGGAAATTTGGAGGAAGCCTATCAGCATTATGAAGAGTTGGTGGAACTGTGGGAAGACAACCCTACTGCAAAAAGTCAAGATGATATGTTGTATCGTCAAAGTTTGGGGAATTATCTCAATGTTTGCCATGCTTTAGGGCAAAACAAAATGAATATGTTTCCTTTCATCTCAAAGAAAATAAAATCCCTTCCCAAAGGAAACTTAGACACCCAAATCAAAACTTTTCAATTAACTGTTCTCTATGAGTTGTTGTATTATATGAACACAGGAAAATTTGAAGAAGGAGTGAGGGAAATCAAAAAAATAGAGCCTGAATTGAATACGGTCAAGCATCAATTACCTACTTCCGAACTGCTCTCGATTTACTACAATATTTCTATTATTCATTTTTTCTCAGAAGATTTCTCCAATACCTTATTTTGGCTCAACGAAATATTATCGCATCCTCGAACCGATGTTCGAAAAGATATTCAGCAGTTTGCCAAGATATTGCAGTTCATCATTCACTATGAATTAGACAATGAAGAAATATTGGAGAATCTATATCGATCGGTTTACCGAAGCCTCAAAAAAGAAGAGCAAATGAATGAGTTTGAGGAAATGGTATTGAATTACATCCGAAAATTATTGGTCGTTAACCCCTTCGATAAAAAAGCCCTTGATGACTGCTACAATGAATTTGGAGAAGCAATCAGTGCAATGCAAGGAAAACCTGATTATGTGCATATTTTGGGGGCTCAAGAAACAATTATTTGGGTGGTCAGTAAACTCCAAAATGTTTCAATAGGAGATATTTTTAGGAAATCTATTGGCAAATAAAAAGCCCCTAAAGTTTTTAATTTTAAGGGCTGTTTTTGCTAGATGATCTTGCGTTCGAATTTTAAAATCCATATTTCGTAAAACGAAAAAATAAATCCTCGATTAATAGTGGGGTAGTTCAGACAACAAAATCGGGGAGTTGTTGTCTGATTATTGCTTCTTCCTTAATATGTTCACTATTTATTTCAACTACACTCTTTCAAAACTTGTAGTGATCAAGATCATAATTGAGGGTAGAAAAGAATGATAAGTCAAAACAAACATATCGTATCAAATAACCAGTTTTTAAAATTGAGAGCACAGTAATCTTGAGAATGCAAATTAATTTTTCATTAAAATACATATTCTACAAAACCGAACAATCAAAATCATTTCGCATCTGTCTTCACCCTATTAGTGTCCGTTTTTTGGAAAACGTAAACACTATTGCGAAAGAAAAATGATATTTTTTTTAATGAATGGTGTTTTTGATTCATTAACACATACTTATGTTCTTGGCTTAGACTGCAATGTGAAGCACGTATTTCTCCTTGTAGTACTCCATATCATAAATATCCTTGATAGGAAAAACTTTTACCTTGCGTTTAGCAGCTTTGATTTCTTCCTCCAAATCTCCTCCCTTCAATACAATCAAACCATTTTTGAGACCATTGTAATGTTCTTTGGTCACCAGTTTTTTTGTCCAATCCAACAGCTGAGGTAATTTGGTTACAGCCCTACTTACCACAAAATCGTAAGTTTTTCCATGTACCTGTTGTACTCGTTTATGCTCTGCTTTCACATTGGTGAGTCCAAGCTCTTCAATAAGGGCATCGACTACTCTAATTTTCTTTTGAATAGAATCAATCAAATGGAAGCGAGATTTTGGAAAAAGGATTGCCAAAGGAATGCCAGGAAAACCTCCTCCCGTTCCGACATCTAATACATGTGTGAAGGATTGAAATTGGGTGATTTTGGCAATACTTAGCGAATGGAGAATGTGATTTTCGTAAAGATTTTCGATATCCTTTCGAGAAATGAGATTGATTTTGTCGTTCCATTCTTTGTAAAATTGACCCAAATGATTGAAGCGTTCTATCTGTAAAGTGGATAAATGTGGGAAATATTGTTGAATAATTTGTGGATTCATTACAATGATTGATTTGTTGCTATTAGAATGAAAATAGTAGCAGTGAGTAATTTTTTTGCTGTTTCAATAGCATTGTTTGCGAATAAAGGGTTTTGTAATAGCTTAACACTAATTAAGTTAGTGGTTTTGACTAAAAAAATTAGTTTTATTTTTTTAGTCTATAATCTGCAAATATTATAGGTGAAAACTATGTGATGCAAAAATGAACTTTTTTAGGGGTAAATGTGGTATTAAGTGGAGAAAAGTGGAGATTTTGATTTATCTTTGTCATAACGCAAAAACAAAAGTAATTTTACTATGTCTGGTTTTCTTGGCGAAGCCGAGTGCAAAATAGATACAAAAGGCAGGTTATCAATGCCCGCTAAATTTCTGAAGCAAATGCCTCAGGAAAACACAGATGTATTAATTATTAACAGAGGAATTGAGAAGTGTTTGAATCTTTATACAACATCCGAATGGAATAGTATTTCTGAAAACATCCGACAACTCAACTCTTTTGATCCCAAAGTTAGGCTTTTTCGCCGACTTCACTTTGCTGGAGTAGACGAATTAAAAATTGACGGAAACAACCGTATTTTACTGCCCAAACGTTTGCTGACTTATGCGGGAATCAAAAAAGAAATTGTGATGGTTGGATTCTTCAATCAAATCGAAATCTGGGATGCAGAAGAATACTACAAAACATTGGACGAAGTACAGCCAGAAGACTATGCGGAGTTAGCAGAGGAGGTGATGAGTATGGGGTCAATTGCAGTAGGCGGTGCACCAGGAGGAGTATAATCAAAAACATGTTTTTGTTCAAATAGTGTAAGTGAACAGAGAAGTTTAGCAATCGAATGATAAAATGAGTGTTTACCACGAAACAGTATTATTAACAGAAGCAGTAGATGGATTGGATATCAAACCCGATGGCATTTATGTAGACGTTACTTTTGGAAGTGGAGGGCATTCCAAACAAATTTTAGAAAAATTGGAAAAAGGCAAGGGCAGACTCTTTGCGTTTGACCAAGATGGAGATGCAAAAGCAAATCTGTTTGAAGATGAAAGGTTAGAGTTCATTCCCCAAAATTTCAGGTACTTAAAACAGTATTTACGTCTTTTGGGTGTACGGAAAATAGATGGACTTTTGGGAGACTTGGGTGTTTCTTGGCATCAGTTCAATACCACAGAAAGGGGATTCTCCTTTCGTTTTGGTGAAAGTGAATTGGATATGCGAATGGATGGAAACACAGATGTTACTGCCCAACATGTTCTCAACACCTATAGCAAACAAAAGTTATTTGACACATTCAAGTTGTACGGAGAATTGCCCAATGCGTTGCGATTGGCAGAAGCAATTGTATCAGCTCGACAACTTAGTAAGATCAAAACAGTAGGACAACTCCTTACAGTATCAGATTCTTATGTGCGTGGAAAAAGGAATAAATTTTATGCCCAATTATTCCAAGCCTTACGCATTGAAGTGAATGGAGAAATGGAAGCCTTAAAAGAGCTTTTGCTGCAAAGCACAGAAATATTGAACCCTGAAGGTCGTTTGGTAATTATTTCTTACCACTCCCTAGAAGACAGATTGGTGAAAAACTACATCAAGTGCGGCAATTTTGAAGGGGTAAAAGAAACTGATATTTATGGAAATAGCGAAAAACCACTAAACGCAATCAATAGAAAAGTAATTGTTCCAAGCCCTAACGAAATCAGAAATAACCCTAAATCAAGAAGTGCTAAAATGAGAATTGCAGAAAAAATAGCATTGTAGATTAAAAGTCTGACTATCAGAATTTTAATCTTCTACTCATTTTAGAAGTAAGTATAATTAAGAGCCATGGCAAGGAAAGCAAATATCATAAGTCGTTTCTTCAAGAAAGTCCTCCATTTCGTAGGAAAAACCGATTTCAACGATCGTATTTTCCTCGTTACCAACCTTAGGTATGTCCTCTTCGTGTCCCTCTTAGCTCTATTTTACATTGCTAACACGCATTATGCCGAGCGCAATATGCGTCAAGTGAATACACTTCAAAAAGAACTCCGAGAATTAGAGTCACAATACATGACCTCTAAATCGGAATTGATGTATAAAAGCAAACTAACAGAAGTCGCAAAGTTGGTGAAACCTTACGGTCTTCGAGAACTGACCCAACCTCCTAAAAAAATTATGATTGATAAAGGAGAAAGGTAAAAATTGAAATATAAACACATAGAGACGTTTTACCAAAACGTCTTTAAAAAAGAAGAAGAAATACATTGAGCATTAAAAAAGACATATTGTGGCGTATCAATCTGGTATTTCTAATACTGGCATTCGCAGGCTTTATGATACTGCTTCAAGTATTTCGTATTCAGGTTTTTGAAGGAGAGAAATGGCGAGAAATGGGACAGAATTCTACTCGTATTGATACGATAGAAGGACGACGAGGAAACATTTATTCCGAAGATGGACGATTGATGGCTACATCACTGCCTTTCTACGAAATACGAATGGATGTGAATACAACAGGGTTGACCGACAGTATTTTCAACCACAATGTGGATTCACTCGCAAAAAACTTATCGAGCTACTTTCAAGATAGAACCTATGAAGAGTACCTTGAAAATTTGAAGGAGGGAAGGGCATCAGGAGAACGTTATTTGTTGATTCAGCGAAAGGTGAATTACAATGGTTTGAAGGCTTTGAAAACTTGGCCCATCTTCAATTTGGGAAAATACAATGGAGGTTTGATTTACCACCAACAAAATAGACGAGTTAATCCGTTCAGCCTTTTAGCAAGGCGAACCGTGGGGTATGCACGTGATAATTCACAGTCAGTTGGATTAGAAGGAAGTTTTGATGAGTATTTGAGAGGAACAGAAGTTCCTCGTTCGATGCACCGAGTTTCGGGCGGAACATGGGTACCGATTCACGATGATTTTGAATTGGAGGCTCGAAATGGACAAGATATTTATACCACTTTGGATGTAAACTTGCAAGATGTGGTCGAAAATGTGCTGCATAGAAATGTTCGTAAGCACATGGCAAACCATGGAAGTGCGATTGTGATGGAAGTCAAAACAGGCAAAATCAAAGCGATTGCCAATTTGGGAATGGGAACGGACAGCACTTATTGGGAAAAATACAATTACGCCATTGGCGAAAAAACAGATCCAGGTTCTACCTTCAAAGCAGTAAGTTTGACCGCTTTGTTGGACGATGGATTGGTGACAGATACCACGATTGTAGACATTGAAGGAGGAAGTAAGGACTATCACGAAGAGGTAATGAAAGATGATCTTTGGTATCCTTACAATGAAATCACAGTAGCGAAAGCCATTGAGATTTCTTCAAATGTGGGGATCTCCAAATTGATTGTGAAACACTACGGGCAGGATCCAGCAAAGTTCATTGACAAATTGCGAAGTATGAACCTGACCGAAG
>JBGCDY010001049.1:0-4004 GCA_045105835.1 Chitinophagales bacterium | reverse complement strand
TTTCCGAGAATCAAAAGAATACAACATTTGAATGGAAAATATAAGACGCTGAAAAATTATCGAAGAGCTATTTGACCCGTAAATATAAATGATGAAAAAACATTGATTAATGCTCGAAAACCTTAACTTAATGACATTGATTCTATTTTGAATTTGATTTGAAAAAGGGTGAATTGAGTTGAGGTCGATTTGAAGTCTAAAAAATCAGTAGCTACTTTCTTATTAAAACAAGTTTACAACTTTTGTACTATTAACATTTTCTTGTGTTACTTTCTGCAATTTGTTGTTTTGAACATAGTAGTTACCGCCTACAAAGTCAATACTACCTGTTTCAGGATTACTAATAATTGCAGTGAAGTAGTAAATACCTCCTTCTTCATAAGTATGTGCTGCATTTTTGATGTCAGATGTAGCACCATCGCCAAATGTCCATTCTACACTTGAAAATTCACCTGCTGCTTTGTTTTTGAAACTTACTGTCAAACCTTCAATCTCTAAGTCAAACAAGCTATCCAAATCACCAATTTCGTTATTATAAGTAGGTGCTTTGTCCAAAAATGCGCTGCTTGTTTCAGCCACCAAATTGATATCAATGATTTCTTCTTCAACGCTGCTTGTTGTACCTGCTGCAACGCCTGCAAAAGCAGTAAGGTTGATGCAAAGAGCAAAAGTGAAAAGGGCGATGATGTTGAAGATGAAGTTTTTCATGATATTGGGCTATTGAAAAATGATTGTTTGCATTGTTTCTGCTTAATTATACGGAGGGTTTCAAAACATTGTTGCAGAAAAGTCATTTTTGTGTCACATTGCATCATTAACTTTTCCCAATCCCATCATAACTCGTTAAACGCAAATATTTTATATCAAAAAAACAATAAAAAGCTTGATGGCATATAAAAACAAAAAAGGCTTGTAAAAGATGGGTGAATCTTCTACAAGCCTTTTTATCTTTCTATTTTCTGGGTGTTTTGTTCTGAATGGGGTGGATTAAAATTTAGGAATGGATATTTTGTATTTGATTTGAAGAGGGTGGATTAGAAACATTCAGTTCAGTAGGTACTTTCTTATTCAAACAAGTTTACAACTTTTGTACTATTAACATTTTCTTGTGTTACTTTCTGCAATTTGTTGTTTTGAACATAATAGTTACCGCCTACAAAATCAATGCAACCAGTTTCAGGGTTGTGGATGATTGCTGTGAAGTAGTAGATACCTGCTTTTTCATACGTGTGGTCTGCATTTTTAATGTCAGAAGTAGCTCCGTCACCGAATGTCCACTCTACGTTTGAAAACTCACCAACTGCTTTGTTTTTGAAGCTTACTGTCAAACCTTCAATGTCCAAATCAAACAACATGTCCAAATCACAAACCTCTTTGTCGTAGATAGGTGCTTTGTCCAAAAATGCGCTGCTCGTTTCTGCCACCAAATTGATATCAATGATTTCTTCTTCTACACTACCAACGCTTGTGCCTGCAAAAGCAGTCGTCGCAATAAAAAGTGCGAATGTAAAAGTTGTGATGATGTTTAAGATGAAATTTTTCATGATGTTGGGCTTTGAAAAATGATTGTTTGCATTGTTTCTGCTTAATTATACGGTGGGTTTCAAAATATTGTTGCAGAAAAGTCATTTTTGTGTCAAGTAGGCATTTCCTTTCTTTAAAAAATTCATACAAAAACCTAAAAATCAATTTTTTATAGTCAAAAAATCAGAAAAAGCTTGATTATTCAAAAAATAAAAGAGGGGCTTCAATAAATCAAAACACAAGGTTTTCATATCAATACGCCCTTCCTTTTCCGATTAACCGAAACATCAGTACATTTTACCCTCACCTAATCCCATTTCAATGAATCACTCTAATACAAGCCTCAAGGTTACCTTATATAGGTATTGACTTCAGGAGTGAAACAAATCAGGTTCTCTGACAATTTCCGTAAAAAAAATAAAGACTTCGGTAGTTTTAGTTTTTAAATAGCTGACTATGATTATGAAAAGATAATAATCTTAAGCAGCTGAAACTACCGAAGTCTCAGCTCACGGTTTTTGTCAAAGAATCACAAATCACTACTAAAACCAAATTTCGAATAGCGAAAGCTTGATTAAACCAAAGCTTATATGTCATTATTTCGTCAAACTAAAATAAGAGACTTTCCTATCCTCACTTTTGGCATACGGTTTGATTAATTATAAACAAAGCTATTAATCTTATCCATTAAACATACAGACACAATGAAGTACCTAATCACAAAGTTCGCAATTGTTTTTTTTCTATTCAGCGTTTCTCAAGTCGCCCTCACAAACAATTCTAATAACAACAGTGAAAAAGGCGAGTGTCAAATTGAAGTAGCCTTCGAATATGAATTAGAAAACCTAATGGTGCGCTTCAACAATGCTTCAATGGGTGAGTATGACCAACTCCAATGGGATTTTGGCGACAAGGAAAAATCTCATGAAGCCAACCCAACACACGAATACACAAAAGAAGGTCTATACCGTTTTTGTGTAACCGCTACCAACACCCAAAGAGGATGCAACAAACAATTTTGTGGTGAATTGTATGTTTTTGAATAATCAATTCACCAACTCAGCAATCACCACTCCCATTTTCTTCTTCATTTCTGAATTAGAACAAGCGTAATTATTCACCATCAGCGCAAAAGCAATTTGGTCGCCAGAGGCAGTTCGAGCATAGCCCGTATAAGCCCGCACACGTTCAATATATCCACTTTTTGCATGGACTTTATTGACCGCTTTTGTTCCTCTCATAAAAGATTTGAGTCCTCCAACATCACCCGAGTTTCCTGCAATAGAAAGTGACTCAAACAAAGAAGCATAGTTTTTTTCCGTTCGATAAGCGTACAACAAGTCCACAAACTGTTGAGCCGTAACGCCATTCATGGGAGATAGTCCACTGCCATCCTCCATAAACAAGCCATGCGTATCCACATTGCAGGTCTTCAAATATTCTTTGACCAGCAAAATCCCATTTTCACGCGTCCCTTTGCCGAATCTATGTTTACCCAAGGCTTTCAGCAAATGCTCTGCATACAAGTTGATGCTCTTTTTGTTCGTCCAATACACAATCTTTGAAAGCGGTGGAGATACTATACTATTCATAGTCGTTCTTTTGCGAGGCACATATTTACCTTCTCGCTCCAATGAACGTACCGTTCCATACCCTTTTGAGACCTTAAGCCCCATTTTGTCCAGCTCTTGCTGCAATTGATAAGCACAAAAAAGCGCAGGATTTGCGATACTCCCTTTGATGCGAAAACCTTGACGGGCAGGAGGAATTGTTCCCCGAATATAAGCCACATTACTATAAGGTGCCGCAAAAATATAGGCTTTATCACCAGAACCTTTTGCGCCTGATGTCACTCGATTCACTATCTGCAAATGAGGAACAGAAGGTGTTATTTTGGTCAATTGCGTAGTGCTACCTTCTTTCGATTCAGAATTGAAGTAAGCAAAATATTGATTTTCATGAAATGACAAACCACTTGTACCTGCCCCATAATAATTGCCTAAATCTTCCCACAACCATGAAGGAGGTACACTTTCTTCTTCAAAAAAACGTGCATCCCCTACTACATATCCTTCAATGTTTTTAATCCCAGCTTTTTTGATGGCACTCCCCCACTGCTGCAAAATTTCGCTGTAAGATTTACCCAATCCATCTCTTGGTGCCCCCAAAGTCGGGTCTCCTCCTCCACGGATATACACATTCCCCTTCAATGTTCCGCTTCCATCAATTTCCCCATCGTACTCCAATACCGTTTCAAAGGTGTGGTCTTTGCCCAAAACCTCCAATGCCGTTGCAGTTGTGATGACTTTCAATGCGGATGCGGGTGTCAGGCTTTTTTTGGCATTGTATTGTGCAATGACTTTTCCCGTTTTAACCGATTTGGCATAGAACCCCCAGGAAATGTTTTGCAGTTCGGGATCGTTTTGGAATTTTTGGAGGGCTTGGGCAATGGCATCAGTGATGTTTTTTGCTTTTGAAGG